>JAQBYL010000514.1 GCA_027622495.1 Pseudomonadota bacterium | reverse complement strand
AAAATGGTTGAAACCGGAAAAGTTCGGTATTCAGGGATCTCGGGGAGAGAACAATGAGCAGCACGTCAATAGGATGGGGCACGCGGCTTGCGTATGGTATTGGATCCGTTGCCTACGGCATCAAGAACAATGGCTTTGCCACATTCCTGATTATTTATTTCAATCAGGTCTTGGGATTGCCTGCCATTCTGGTGGGGCTATCGCTTTCGATTGCCCTTTTGTTTGATGCCGTTTCAGATCCGTTGGTGGGTTATATCTCGGACCGGCATAAATCACGGTTCGGACGCAGACACCCCTTTATGTATGCCGCGATCCTGCCCACGTGCATCGCCTATTTCTATATGTGGACGCCCCCAGACCTGAGCCAGACGGGGTTGTTTATCTACCTGACCGTCATGGCAATCGCGGTACGGTTGTCGGTGACGTTCTTTGAAGTTCCGAATTCAGCTTTGATCGGAGAGCTGACCCACGACTATGACAAGCGGACCGCCTTGTCTGGCTTGCGTCTGATGATGGGCTGGCTTGCTGGCGTGATCATGGCCGTTGTTGTTTACAGGGTCTTTTTGGCGCCCTCCGTTGACTACGATGACGGTCTCATGAACCTTGAAGGATACCGTCAGTACGCCATGACTGCGGCGATTGTGATGGGTGCTGCGATGTTGATTTCGTCGTTGGGCACCCACCGCGCGATCAAGCACTACTAGCAACCCGATCCAACCAGTGAAGGCCACGGGTTTTCGTTCCTGGAAAACATTAAATACTTATTCCGCAATCAGTCGTTCCGCGCAGTCTTTATCGGCACGATCTTCGGCAGTCTTGTGGCGGGAATTGCGACAACCCTGCAGTTGTACTGGGGCACCTACTATTTTGGCCTTTCGACAGGTCAACTTGGCCTTGCAGCACTTACTATGGTGCCATCAGCAATCATTGCATTCTTGTGCACATCGCAGCTGGCTAAAGGGCGCGAAAAGAAATCTGTGGTGATTACCCTATCGTGGATTTCCATGGTCTTGTCGGTCATTTTGATCGCCGCCAAGTCGGCTGGCATTTTGCCTGAAAACGGATCATCCGAGATGTTCTATGTTGTGGCCTTGGCGACATTCGTTACCACGGCTGTCACAATCTCGCTTTCGATCATGAGCGTATCAATGGTCGTGGATCTTGTCGAAGGCGACGAGCGGAACACTGGACACCGTGCTGAAGGTCTCTATTTCGCGACGTTTTCCTTTACCGCCAAGATAGTCACGGGGTTCGGAACATTTGTCTCAGGCGCGCTTTTGACTTTTGGCGCGGCACCCGGAACCGGAGAATTGATGAGCGAAGAGGTCATGCAGGGGATCGCCCTGCCTTATGCGATCCTCATGGTCGTTCTGCATGTCGCCTCAATCTACTGCTTGCGCCGCTTTGGTTTGACGCGGGGCGATCACACCGAAAACCTGGAAGCCGTTCAGAAGGTCTAATTTCCTCTCTTCTGGCAAAATTGAGGGGCTGCCCGAAAAAGGTGGCCCCTCAAGCTATTGGTCTAGACCAGCATCCTTGCGGAATTCGTTCACGGCATAGCGCAGCACCATCTGGACATGCGACAATAACTGATGGGCAGCAGGCGGCACCGGCCGCTGATTGAGCCACGCGGCAACGCCAGGGATCGTCCTTTTCTTGTAAGGCCAGCCCGCGATATCAAGCTTGCAGACTTTACCGGCCTCAATCTCGTTCTTGACAATAAACTCGGGCAAAGTTGCCACAGCATTGCTGAGCAAAAGCAGTTGTCGCAAGAGGCCCAATCCTTGGGATGTCAGGAACGTATCACGCAGCGTGCTGATATCGGGAAAGGTTTCGGGATATGCTTCCATGATGCCCCACAAGAACCAGTCAGGCACATCACCGCCAATAACAGAATATGCCTTAAGGGTTTCGATGCTGATAGGGCCTTGGCCAGCCAGCGGATGATCGGCAGAGCACAAGACAACCGGCGGAACCAGTTCAAGTTCACGGTACCTGAACGTATCGGATTCACGGTCCGGGCGCAGACCGATGTAGATGTCGATCTGGCGTTCCTCCAGATAGCGTTCCCATTCGTTGCGATTGCAGATGATCACCTTGAACCGCCAGTTTGGGTGAGAGTTGATTAACCGCGCCATCGCTGGTGCAAGCAGGCTTTCAGAAACTGTAGGGTCGGTGCCGATCAGCAGCTGTCCCGCTTCGAGATCACGCAACATCTGCACATCGCGCGCTGCGGCTTCCATTTCATTGATGGCAATGCGCGCTGCTGCAACGATTCGCTCTCCCAGAGCGGTTGGCACCGTTTCATTGCGTGAGCCGTCAAAGCGGGTGCGATCAAACAGCTCGGTGCCATACTCAGCCTCCAGCTTTTTGACGGTCTGACTGACCGCAGAGTGTGAAATACCAAGCTTTTGGCCTGCTTTACGGAAATTGCCGGTTTCAGCAAGTGCCACGAGTTGTCGAAGGTGTCCGAGGCTGTCCATAAATTCCTACTTTGGTAACTATTGCTTACACAATTTATCATTTCTGTAATCTTGCGCAAGGTCTTTCCAAGAACAGGAGGAACCATGCAGAATTTTGACGGCAAGACGGCCTTTATTACCGGCGGTGCGGGCGGCATCGGGTTTTCGATTGCAAAAAGCCTTGGTGACTGGGGCGCCAAGATCATGGTTTCTGACCTGTCCGAGGAACGCCTGAAAAAGGCTGTTGCCGAACTGGGAGCCCGTGGAGTTGAGGCAGACTATGTCGTTTGTGATGTGGCTGACGCAGCCAGCGTCGATCTGGCCGCACAGCGCACGTTGGAACGTTTTGGTAAGATAC
>JAQBYL010000513.1 GCA_027622495.1 Pseudomonadota bacterium | reverse complement strand
CGATAACCTCGTCGCGATCAAATCCGGCTGCCACATTGCCCTCGATGGCCATGGGCGTGTTCATCAAGCCCGGCATGATGACGTTGGCACGGATACCGTAGCGGGCATTGCCGGTCGCCAGCGCATGGGTGAACGCATTAAGCGCCGCTTTTGACGTTTTGTAAGCAACCAGACCTACCGCACATACGGCCGCCACCGAAGAAATGTTGGTGATGACACCACTTCCCTGCTCGCGCATAACCGGTAATGCGTACTTACAGATCATCATGATCGATTTTAGATTGGTATCGAAGATTCTGTCCCATACTTCGATGTCCATACTAACCGGTCCACGATCACCAGCACCAATACCGACATTATTGTGCAGAACATCGATTCGTCCGAAGGTCGATACACAGGCATCGATCACCCCTTTGCACTGTTGTTGGTCAGTTACATCCGCTTCAAACGCAACTGCCCTGCCGCCCGCCGCCTCAACCATCGACACGGTTTCCTGCGCCGAGGTCAGACGTCGATCCACAACCAAGACCGCCGCACCTTCCTGCGCAAAACGAAGAACGGTTGCCCTGCCATTCCCGATGGTCTGGCCCGGTGTCTGGCCACCCCCAACAACAATGGCGATCTTGTTCTCTAAACGTCCCATCCCGGTAACCCCTCGTCCAGTTGAACCCCGAAGCTGTTGAGCGCCATTGAAACCAGGTTGTATTGCCCGACCGTAAACACCACATCCATCAACTGCTGCTGGTTCAGATGCCCGCTGAGACCCTTCCAGGTTTCGTCGCTGACAAAGGCATCCGCATGCAGTTCATCGCATGCCTGTAAAAGCAGACGATCCAGCTCCGACAGATCCGGCGTGGCCGGCCCCGTTTTGCAGGATCGAATTTCTGCATCACTCATTCCGGCGGCGCGGGCGATCTGCACATGCTGACCCCATTCGTATCCTGCCTGACACAGATAACCAATGCGCAGGATCAACAGTTCGCGCTCGCGAACGGCGAGTTTGGATTTGCCGAGGATGTGATTGGCAAACACCATCCATCGCTTCGCCAGATCCGGATAGTTACACAGTGTTTTGAATATGTTGTACACACGACCCTGACTCACAAACGGCTGCATCATCGCCTTTGCATCCTCATCCCATTCATCAGGTTGAAGCGCGGCTATTCTTGGTTCTGACAACCTCATCGGCTTTTATCCTCAATCTATTAGCGGCAGGGTTAATATACACGGCAGATCCATCGCAGGAATGCTCGGGGAGCCTCTCAAATGACTGTTCAAGTCGAAAGACACAACCGCACCACAATCGTCACAATTAATCGACCCGAAGTTCGAAACGCCGTGAACGGTCCAACCGCGACTCTTCTGGCCGACGTATTCCGCCGGTTTGATCAGGATGAAACCAGTGACGTTGCGATCCTCACCGGCGCCAACAATACGTTCTGTGCCGGTGCCGATCTGAAAGCAGTTGCCGGTGGTGGCGGTAACCGCGTCACCATGGAGGGCGATGGTCCCATGGGTCCTTCGCGCATGCTCTTAAGCAAACCGGTTATCGCCGCAGTGGAAGGCCACGCGGTTGCCGGTGGCCTGGAACTGGCCGTCTGGGCGGACCTTCGCGTAGCTGCACGGAACGCGGTTTTCGGCGTGTATTGCCGACGTTGGGGCGTTCCGCTGATCGATGGTGGCACCATTCGATTGACCCGGCTTCTGGGTCAGAGTCACGCGATGGACCTGATTCTGACCGGGCGCGGTGTCAGTGGCGATGAAGCCCTGCGAATGGGCCTGGCCAATCGCCTGGTCGAACCCGGTGAAGCCCTCACAGCGGCGCTTGAATTAGCCGATGAACTCTCTCGTTTTCCGCAGCGTTGCATGCGCAGCGACCGAATGTCGGCTTATGCCCAGCACAGTCTGTCGCTTGAAGATGCACTTGCCGAAGAGACCCGCCTGGGCCTGGCGGTGATCCGATCCGGCGAAACCCGCGAAGGGGCAAGCAGGTTTGCCAGCGGTGCCGGGCGCCACGGCGACTTCAAGAACATCTGATCAACCACCACCTGCTGACCCCGTGAACATCCAAAAGGAACCCCCATGAAGATCTCGATCACCTACTGCGCACAATGAAACTACCGGCCACAAGCAGTCAGTCTGGCTGCTCAACTGGACAAGGCATTTGCCACAACCACCTTTCTGATTGAAGGTGCAGGTGGCATATTCGATGTCGTCGTCGATGGAACGCTTGCGTATTCCAAACATGAAACCGGTGAATTCCCCGACGAACAGGTGCTGCTGAAGGCTCTACGATCGAGTAACAGCACAAAACTGACGTAAAACAACGGAAGAGATCACTATGGCTTACAGCAAGAATCCGCGTTTCGGCGTGAACATGTTCCCCACCGACAAGGCAATCCAACCTGTTCAACTGGCCCAGGCCGCTGAAGAACGGGGTTTCGACAGCCTGTTTTTCCCCGAGCACACCCACATCCCCACATCCCGTGCGACACCCTTCCCGGGCGGCGGCGATCTGCCGGAAATGTACTGGCGCAGCCACGACCCGTTTGTGGCGCTGGGCGCCTGTGCTGCTGCCACCTCCACCATTCGACTGGGGACCGGCATCTGTCTGGTCATCGAACGGGATCCGATTACCCTGGCCAAAGAAATCGCTTCGCTGGACATGATTTCAAACGGCCGGCTGGTGCTCGGTATCGGTGCCGGCTGGAACCGCGAAGAAATGGAGAACCACGGCGCTGACTTCAAGAACCGCTGGAAGGTTGTGCGCGAAAAGGTTCTGGCCATGCGCGAGATCTGGCCCAAGGATGAAGCCGAGTTTCACGGTGAGTTCGTGGAC
>JAQBYL010000028.1 GCA_027622495.1 Pseudomonadota bacterium | reverse complement strand
CTTAAGAAACACCTGGCCGACAACCCGGTAGAATACTGGGCCGAACAGTAACTCTACCACCAACGCATAGAGAGACTAGTCAGATGGGCGAGCGCACTGGACCTTTAAAAGACATCACGGTAATTGACTGCACCATCGCGCTGGCGGGTCCATTCGGCACCGCCATGCTTGCCGATCTTGGTGCCAACGTCATCAAAGTGGAGCCGCCCCATGGTGACGTCTCGCGTCCTACCCCGCCACTGCCACCCGATTACGCGAACGCGAGCAGCGAAGAAAAAGCCGGGGTCGACTACGGCGGCTACTTTGCATCCATCAACCGCAACAAGCGCATTGTTCTTGATCTGAAACTCGAAGAAGACAAAGAAAAACTGTTGTCTCTGTGCGAGCAGGCGGATGCCATTGTTGAGAACATGCGCGTGGGGGTAATGGACCGCCTGGGGGTAGGTTACGAGGTGATCAAAGCGCGCAATCCGGCGATTGTTTATGGCTGTATCCGCGGTTTTGGCGATCCAAGAACCGGTGAAAGCCCTTATGCGCAGTGGCCAGCCTACGACATTGTGGCGCAGGCCATGAGCGGTCATGCCCACATTACCGGCCCGGAAGATAGCGCAGGGGGGTATCCCAGTGGCGTCAGTGTGGGCGACATTTATCCGGGTACCCTGATGGCGCTTGGTGTGGTTTCTGCCGTACACCATGCGCGAGTCACTGGCGAGGGCCAGTTTTTTGATGTGGCGATGTACGATGCCATGCTGGCCTTCTGCGAAACCCTCATCAGCAACTACGGCTATAACCAGACCTCTCTCGGCCCGCGCGGCCAGCATCATCCGAACCTGATGCCGTTTGGTATATTCCCCACCAGCGACGGGGCCGTGGCGCTGGCATGCCCCGGTCCCAAGCACTGGCAACTGCTGTGCGACGCGATGGGCCGGGACGACCTGATTAAAGACGAACGCTGCAAGAACACCTTTGTCAGAAAAAAGAATCAGGTGTTTGTTGAAGCACAGATATCTGCGTGGACTTCCTCCGTTACCAAGGCCGAGGTCATGGCCTTGCTGGGTGGCAAAGTACCCAGTGGTCCGGTCAATGCAGCAGAAGACATTTTCAATGATCCGCACGTACAGGCGCGCAACATGATCACGCGTTTTCAGCTGCCGGGGGATAACCCCGATGTTGCTATTGTTGGTACACCGCTCAAATTCACGCAGACGAATGCTGGTTTTTACCGCCGCCCACCCATGCTGGGCGAACACACCGAAGAAATAATTAAAGAGTTCAAGCTGAAGCAGCACCCACTGACAGGAGACTGAACATGGATCACTTACAAGCCTGGAAAAAATACCGGAACCTGACCTTTGATGATCTGCCTGCCGATGTGGTCAAGGTTGCCAGTCAGTGCATTCAGGATTGGTTTGGTTGCGCGCTAGCAGGCAGCAACGAACCGCTGGCAAAGATTCTGCGTGGTCAGTTCGGCTATCGATCAGGCACCTGCTCCGTGATTGGCAGCGATCTCAGACTCGATGCGCCAACAGCCGCACTCCTGAATGGCGCAAGCGGTCACGCGCTCGACTTCGATGACACCGGTGCACGCACACTATGTCATTCCACTGCACCGGTTATGCCCGCTGTTCTTGCTGTTGCCGAAGAACTGGGGTCCAGTGGCAAGGCGCTCATGACCGCATTGGTTGTGGGAGTAGAAATTGAAGGGCGCATTGGCTTTGCCATGGGGCCAGATCACTACGCCCGTGGCTGGCACACGACTGCCACCTATGGCACGTTTGGCGCAACCGCGGCTGTGGCCCATTTGCTCGGTCTGAATGATGAACAGTACGGCGTTGCGATGGGGCTCGCTGCATCTCATGCAAGTGGCGTGAAAGCGAATTTCGGCACCATGACCAAACCCTATCATCCAGGCCGTGCTGCGGAAAATGGGATTAACTGCGCGCGTCTTGCCGCCGCCGGCTTTACCGCAAACCCGGATGCCGTGCTCGGCAACCAGGGTTTCGTGCGGGCTGCCTCAAACGCGACCGATCGCACCGAGGCACTTAAGACGGTTGCTGATGAATGGATGATTCTTGGCACGCTGTTCAAGTATCACGCGGCCTGTCACCTCACGCATGCAGCGATTGAAGGGGTACTTTCCCTGCGCACTTCGCTGAATGTGGAGGATCTGTCTTCGCTCACCATTACCGTGAACCCGGGTCTGCTGGATGTGTGTGGCATCGAGAATCCCAAAACCGGTCTTGAAGGCAAATTCAGTCTGCGAGGCACCGCATCGCTTGCGTTAAACGGGATTGACACATCGTCGCCTGAGACCTTCGTTGACGACGTTATCAGCAGCGAGACCGTGCAGGCGCTGATCCGCAAAGTCACCGTGGAGACAGACCCTGCGTTGAGCCAGTTCCAGTCGAAAGTAGTGTGGGTGGACAACGCGCAGAACGCCCACGAGGCGTTCAAGGACTTGTCAAAACCAGTCACTGACTATGACGAGCAGGGCCGCAAGCTTAAGATCAAGTTTGATTCGCTGTGTGCTTTTGCGAATGCGGGTGATGAGACCGTCGATCGTTTTAAGACGCTATTGGACGTGGCGCAACCGGGACTGTGAGCCTCAACGCTTTCGAGCAGTCGCCCAGCGTGCCACGAACTCGGTTTCGTAAGCATCTTCCGGTGTCGCTCGAATCAGTTCGTCCAGGGAGTGTGCATCGGCACCGATCAGAATCCGCCACCGACCGGCTTTCACTCCATCGAGAATGATTGTTGCAGCTTCTTTCGCGGTGGTCGGCGCGTTGTCTCTGAATGTTTCGCCTGCGGCGCGAATTGCGTTATCGACCTCATCTGCACTCATGCGATCCACATCCGTGCCTCCCATCATCCGCAGCAGGGTGCGCCCACCGTCGTCGCTGGTCACACCGGTGTTGGTTGCGTTGAGCAGAATCGAGGTGCCGACGTGCCCCGGCATAACCACTGACGCCTGCACGTGGGGAGCATGCAGCCGCAGGTCCGTGATGAGCGATTCGGTAAATCCCCTGACTGCGAACTTGGCGCTGCTGTAAGCAGTATGCGCGGCGTGTGGTCCGGCGCTGGCCCAGATGCCGTTGATGCTGCTGGTGTTGATGATATGACCTTCGGTGCCTGCCACCAGCAGGGGCATGAATGAACGGGTGCCGTTGTATACACCGCCCCAGCAGACATTGAAGGTTTTTTCCCACTGTTCGCGGGTTTCGTTCAGGAAACTGCCGCCCCCGGCGATGCCGGCGTTGTTGAAAAGCAGGTTGATGTGCGCGGTGTTGAACGCCTCGCGCACATGGTCTCTGAATGCATCCATCTCGTCTGGTTTGGACACATCGCAACGAAATGAGGTTACGCGGATTCCCTGTGGCGCTTCGCTCTTACACAAGGCCACGGTTTCCTGCATGTTGGCATCGGAGACATCGCATATCGCGACGTCACAACCTTCAGCGACCAGTCCTCTGGCAAGTTCGCGCCCCATGCCGGTCCCCCCGCCGGTAATCACGGCAATTTTGCCTGCAAAGTCTTTCATAACGTCCTCCTGATACCCGTTTGCGGCGCGCCCTTGCCCGTGTGTCCTTGATTGTACCGTCACACAGGATGACAATGTTGCAACCGCAGCGAAAAATTGTTGTATGCAGGCTGTTTAATTTTCTCAGCACAGGTCTGTTCCATGTCCGTTTCTACTCACATCAATCAAGCCGTCGCATGGTCTGTTCGCAAATCCGTAACGGCATATGACACTGTGACTGGCGGCGTGCCTATCGACCTGATGGGTCACGGCTTCCTCACCAATCCGTATCCATACTACGATCGGTTACGTGCCGATAAAATGCGAAGAAGTCATCTGATCAATGGCTGGTGGCAGGTGGACTTTGAAGGTGTGCAACATGTGCTGAGGCACCCTGAGTTGTATACGGCCGATGCCAGAACATCCGATGGTATAGGCAAACAGCAGCGCAAGCTTGCTGAACGCGCCAGAGTCTTGAATCTTCACGATGAATCCACCGAATCACCAAACATGCTGGGGGTTGATCCGCCGGATCATTCGCGTTTGCGTCGGCTTGTCACTCGAGGGTTCACAACAAATCTTCTGGCCGGTTTGACCCCGTTCATTGAAACCACTGCCGCGGCATGCGTCGAACAGACCGATGGCGACATATTTGAAGTGGTTGGCAAACTTGCTGAGCCGCTGCCAGCGCTGGTGATTGCCGAGATGCTCGGCGTACCGCCTGCGGATCAGGAGCAGTTTCGGCGCTGGTCATCTGACATGATCGCCAACACAGGGTTCACCAGCAAGCCAGACAAACAGCTGCCGGCGATGCGTGCTGCTTATGATCTGGCGCAGTACTTTCGCAAGCTCATCCGCGAACGCCCGCTGGGTCTCAACAACGACGATCTGATAGGGCGTTTGCTTGCCGCAGAAAGGGATGATGTGCTTGACGAGAACGAAGTGATCTCGATGTCGGTTCTCATACTGATTGCGGGCCACGAGACCACCACCCGTCTGATCAGCAACGCGCTGTATGTGCTGCTTAAACATCCGGAGCAACTCGCGCAGTTACGCGAAGCCCCGGATGAGCTTCTGGACAACACCATCGAAGAATGTCTGCGCTATGAGTCTCCGGTACAGACCACGGCCCGTACCGTGGTCAGTGATCATGAATTCGACGGTCACGAGCTGCGCCGCGGGCAGACGATCCTGACTTTCGTCGGTGCGGCCAACCGCGATCCGCAGGCCAACGCCAACCCGAACGTGTTCGATATTCATCGCAAGCCGATAAAACAGATATCGTTCGGCTACGGTGTGCATTTCTGCCTGGGTGCGGCGCTCGCCAGACTTGAAACAAAAATTGCCCTGCGCACGCTTCTGCAACGCTTTCCGACGATTGAGCTTGTTGACGCAAGACCTGACTGGTCGATGAACCCGATCTTTCGGGGACTCGATTCGCTACCCGTGCGGATCTGAGGCCCTGAGGCCTCGGACTAACCAGTTGACTGGTTTGCTTCCAACCCCATCCCAGACCACACAAGCGAGGTGATCTGGTCGATCACCGAATCTACATCGCCCTGGTCGCGAAGCCACCAGAGAGTCACAAAGTGCAATGCCCCGAGAAGCGCATAGGACCACACCACGGCAACAGCCGGGTCGGCACCGTGACCGGCGCGGTAGGCAGCGATGGGTTTGGCCAGTTGAACAGCCGCGCCATCGGCCAGGCGTAATGACTGTTGAACGCGATCATCACGCGACCCACCCGCGGTAACGAAGAGATACAGATGTCGATCGCGAGCGGCGAGATCGAGGTATCCGGTAACCAGACTTCGCAGCCCTTCGCGGGGGTCAGTTGCGCGGGCGACCAGATTCGCAGACGATTCCGCCATGCGTACAGCCAGCCGGTCTGCGAGGGCATTGACCAGAGCATCGCGGTCGCCGACTTCCCGGTAAAGGGTGGGTTTGGTGACGCCAGCCTCGGTGGCGATCGCTTCGAGCGATACCTCAGGCCCTTTTTGTCGAATGAGTTGCTCAGCGGCGGTCAGCAGCGTATCGCGATCCGCAATGACTCCATCAGTTGTGGTTCGTCCGGCAGGTCTACCGGGTCGACGGCTCGTGTTTGGATGAGTGCGGTCTGACTTTTTACGGTGGGCCATGCGATTAAACTACCATGGGTATATTTATGTTGCGAGGCGATCTACCATGGTCACTCGCAACGCCTGAGCGTCAGCTTGACGTTAACGCCGACATTCATTCCAACATTCATTCCAACATGGAGATTCAACGATGGCAGCCGTCCTCGAAAGCACCCCCCAACACCTGCTCGGTAATGGTCGACCGGTAACGGAAGAACTTACCCTCACCAAACTGAAAGTCACTGGATCGATCCCCGCTGAACTTGAAGGTCGTTTCGTTCGCACCGGTGCCAACCCATTGAGCGGGACCAGCGCACACCCGTTCTTTGGTGACGGCATGTTGCATGGTGTGCGCCTGCGGGATGGCAAGGCGCAGTGGTATCGCAACCGATATGTGCAGACACCGTTCATCCAGAATCCTTCCGTAGACATAATGGATCCGTCAGTAATGATGGATATGAAATCATCCAAAGCGAACACACACGTACTTGGTCACGCGGGCAAAATTCTCGCTCTTGAAGAAGGTCATTTCCCGTATGTGATCGATGGTGATCTGAACACTGTGGGTGCCACTGACTTCGACGGTGTATTGAAAGGGTCGTTCACCGCGCATCCGAAGATCTGCCCGGTCACCGGTGAATTGCTTGCGTTTGGCTACTCAGCGATGGAACCCTACCTTCGCTACCTGCGCGTTTCTGCAGAGGGCAAGCTGGTCCAGACCGAGAACATCACGGTCGGCGGGCCAACCATGATGCATGACTTCAACATTACGCAGAATCACGTGATCTTCATGGACCTGCCTGCAGTTTTTGACATGCAACTGGCCATGAGTGGTGAAATGCCGATCCGCTGGGACGAAAGCTATCCGGCTCGTCTGGGGGTGATGCCGCGCAACGGCAACGATGCGCAGGTGAAGTGGTATGAGGTCAATCCCTGCTACGTGTTCCATCCCATGAACTCCTATGAAGACGGCGACAGGATTGTGCTCGATGTTGCCCGTTTCAGTCACATCTGGAGAGATTCGGCGATGGACTTTCCGCCGCCGGACCTGTGGCGCTGGACCATCGACACCAGCACCGGCAAGGTTTCTGAGGTGCAGATCGACGACCGTTCTGCTGAGTTCCCGCGCGTTGCCGACAGTGTGATCGGCCTGAAGCATCGCTTCGGTTACATGATGAGCATGTCGCAACCCGGCACGCCCAACGACCCCATGAGTGCGTCGGGTGCCATCCTCAAATATGACCGTGAGAAGGGCAAGCGCACAGAAATCGAGTTCGGTCGCGGTCGCGTTGGTGGCGAATCAGTGTTTGTACCGTCAGCCAATCCCAAGGCAGAAGATGACGGTTATCTGATGACCTATGTGTACGACGCGAAGTCGGACAGCAGCAGCTTCGTCATCATGGACGCAGCATCCATGGACAATACGCCGGTGGCGTCAATTGATCTGCCGCGGGTCCCGAGCGGGTTCCATGGCAGCTGGATACCGGCGTCGGTTGCGGACTGAAGGTCAGACCGCGTCCCGATGACGTTGCTTCGCAGCCGGAAGCTTGAGCGCGCCCGGCTGCGATAACCCTACCGAGCTGCGGTCTCGAGGAATTCGGGTGCAGCCCAGTCGCCTATCAAACTGATGTTGTTCAGGCCTTTATAACCAGGGACGTTTACCATGGAACAACTGCAATCACCGGATAAATGTGCAGGATGATATGACTGACCGCGGACAGGCCTGGCAGGAACACTTCAAACAACACTCGGTGTCGGTGGAAGCAGCGATTGCTAACATCAACCCCGGTGATCGCATCTGGATCTCCCTCGGTCAGCAGGTGGGCGTTCTCACCGCAGCGCTGATCGGTCATGCGAAGCCCGACACCGATCCGATCTGGGTTACCGTCGCGGTGGGTGAAAGTCTCGACTGGTACGTGGGCGACATCGTCGATCAGATTCGCTACAACGTGCTGTTTGGATCTGTTGGCACCCGCGATGCCATCAACGATTTTCGCGCAGACTTTACCCCCTGGTGGATCTGGGGTGGGCACAAGTCCCGCGATGAAAACCGACCTGGTGCGGAGCCCATCGATGTCTCGCTCATCCGGGTTACACCGCCCAACGCACGCGGCTGGTGTTGCATTGGCAATACGCACTGGGATGTTCTGAAGACTACGCGTATGGCCCGAACTGTTATTGCCGTGGTTAGTGATCTGGTGCCGCAGACGTTCGGCGACACCTGGATCCACGCGTCGCAGATCGACTGGTTTGTCGACAATTCGGCAGACGAACTCGCTGAAGCAGCTCGTTTTCACGACCTTGTTAAACTGATGCTGGCCGGGCCTGTTGCGCCTGCCGATGTTGCCATGGCGGCCCACGTTGCATCGCTTGTCAACGACGGCGACACGGTTCAGGTTGGAACCGGTTCGACAACGTCCGCGATTGTGAAAGCAGGTGCGCTGGCCAACAAAAATGATCTTGGTTACTTCGCCGAACTCACCGTCCCCGGTCTTGTTGATCTGGCGCGGCAGGGTGTGATCAACGGCAGCAGAATGGCGACCCACCCGGGTAAGTTCGTTACCACCATGGCCGGGATGTTGCCCGACGAAACCGCGTTCATCGATCAGAATCCGATGTTTGAGTTTTACTCAGTTGACTACATGCACGACCCGGCGGTAATCGCACGGAATGACAATATGGTGGCGATCAACAATGCGCTGTCGATCGATCTGACCGGTCAGATTGCGGCGGGTAACATCGGCCCGCGTATCTGGAGTGGTACGGGCGGGCAACTTGCTTATGCGATGGGTGCTTTTCTGGCAAAGGGCGGTCGATCAATCACAGTGTTGCCGTCGACCAACTCAGACGGTTCGCTTTCACGCATCGTTGCGCAGTTTCCGGCGGGGCAGATCGTGACGGTACCGCGTGACATCGCCGACATCGTGGTGACTGAACACGGGGTCGCTCATCTGCTCAACAAGACCCAGCGGCAACGTGCGGAGCAGTTGATCTCGATCGCCCACCCGGACCATCGCCCTGAACTTACGCGTCAGGCTGCCGAACTTTATGGTCTGGGCAGGTAGGCGAGCCGGCAATCTTTCCAGAGACCGTTTGGCCTTTGCTTCACCCCAGATCGGGGAGGCGAATTTTCTGTCCGGGATAGATCTTGTCAGCTTTGAAATGAATGTCTGGAACGATCAGGTTGCAAACAGCGCATCGAGATTGTTGAACGCTTTGAATTCCAGTGCGTTTCCACTCGGGTCGGTAAAAAACATGGTGGCCTGCTCCCCGGGTTCACCGGCAAAGCGGATGTGTGGTTCCACAACGAATTTGATGTCGGCTTTTTCAAGGCGTGCGGCCAGAACTTGAAAGCTGGCCATATCGAGCACCACACCGAAGTGAGGGACCGGCACGTCGTGCCCATCCACCGGGTTATGGTGGGTATCGAGACGGCCTTCGGGTCCCAGCGCCGGATTCAGATGGCAGACAAACTGATGCCCATACAGGTTGAAGTCGACCCAATGTGCAGCACTTCGACCCTCGCTGCAGCCGAGCAGGGAGCCATAGAAAGCACGGCTCTCTTCGATATCGCGTACTGCAACTGCAAGATGAAACGGTCGCAGAGGTGCAGCGGTTTCCATCAAACGATTCGACCGGGGCGCGCGTCGGTGTATGCGCCGTTCTGATACACCACTTCGCCGTTCACGATCACGCAGTCATAACCGCTTGATCGTCGGATGTAGCGACGCGCTTCTCCAGGAAAATCATTGACGAATTCTTCGCCGCCCACAGAGACAGTCGCTGGATCAAATATTGTGATGTCAGCGGCCTTGCCGACTTGCAGGGTGCCACGATCTTTCAATCCCCAGTCGGCGGCGACTTCACCTGTCATACGGAAGACGGCCCGCTCCAGGGTCATCCGGCCAGTCTCACGAACGTAGTGTTCCAGCAGGTGGGTGGTGTCACCGGTCCCGCAGAACTGGGTGATGTGCGCACCGGCGTCCGATGCACCGAAATGACACAGCGGATGATTGATCAGGTCGGCGACAGCCGCCTTGTCTGCGTTGATGATGTTCTTGAGCTGGAACTCGGTGTCCAGGCCATCCGCCAGCGAAAGGTCCAGGATCACCTCGCCGATTTCCTTACCTTCACTCTGGGCGATCTCCATGAGCGATCGGTTCTGATACTGTACATTCTGTTCTGACGTGACCTTGCCGACGGTGAGGAACGGCAGAGCGCCGCTCATGCCGACCGCGTTTTTCATTTCTGTGACTAAAGCGGCACGGGTAGCCGGATCACTGAACCGGGTCAGACGCTCAGGTACCGGTTGGTCCATGATGGCTTTCCAGCCGGGCAGGCCAAAGAGCAGCATGCTGGTTTCAGACAGGCGCATGTTCAGGTCAAAGCATCTGGGCATCACCTGACCGATCACGCGTGCGCCGCGATCCGCCTGCTTCTGCAGCGCTTCGATAATCTCGGTGGCATTGGGTGATGTGGGGGAACTCAGAACCGGTTGCAGGCTGCAGGGAATGCCGGCCGCCAGACTGATCTCGCCAAGCTCTTCGATGTTGGCAATCTCGCGCGCCAGGTCAGGAAAAAACGGCACGATCTGCCAGATGCCGCGACCGCTTTCTGCCATGGCTTTGGCCAGGGCAATCTTTTCGTTGAGATCGGCAAACTGACTCGGCACAGGATCGCCGTTTTCGTCCATGTCGACGTAAGAAGAAGAGATTCCCAGCGCGCCTGCCTGCATTGCTTCGCGCGTAAGCGTGCACATCTCTTCGATCTCCGATTCTGTTGCAATGCGTTTCTGGCTATCGGCCCCCATCACGTACAGACGCAGTGCGCTGTGACCGATCAGCGCACCCACGTTGATGCCGAGGTTGGCGCGGGTCTTGTCCAGGTACTCGGGGAAGCTCTCCCAGTTGAACGGAACCGCCTCATCAAATGTGCGCTTCTTGATGTCTTCGATCACCCCGAACATCGATACGATTTTTTCTGCCGCTGCGCGGTTGCGGATCGGTGCGAGGCTCAAGGAACAATTCCCGGTGACCACCGTGGTGATGCCATGTTCGATGGAGGGGGTGGCGAACGGGTCCCAGCAGAGTTGCGGGTCGAAGTGCGTGTGGATGTCGATGAACCCGGGGGTGACCGCCTGACCGTGGGCATCGATTTCGCTGGTGGCACTACCTTCGATGTGCCCCATGGCGCTGATCAGACCCCCTTTGATGCCAAGATCGCCGTGAACGGGGGCTGCCCCGGTACCGTCCACCAGATTTGCGTTGCGGATGATCAGATCGAACTGCGCCATTTGAAAATGCCTGTTGTAGAAAAGGAGTAGAGAATGTGTCAGCCGATCATGGTGGAACATGTTTCGCCGGGATGCAATTTCAGCCCGCGCTTGGTCCCACGGGCCGTCTCAAAGGCTTATGCATCAGTCGCCGGGCATGGGCTCATCCTGCCAGTCAACGATTTCGAGCCGCCAGCTGGCTTCACCCGCGCTCAGGCCATAGCGGATAGTGCGGTGACCACCCGTTGGCTTCGCGTTGCGGTCTTCGGGCCGGTAGATGGGGAATCTGCGGAGCAGATGAATTTCGGTCAGGCTGAACTGATCGTGGCCCATGTACCCGGCCGCGTATCCGCCAGCATTGTCTGCGTGATCCAGCAGACCAGGCAGGTAGATCGGCGTGATCGATTTGCCGTTGTTGACCGCCCAGGCGGCCACCGATCCATAACTGCCGCTCCCTGCGGAGGTAACGAACACATACACCTCGGGGAAGCCGTTACCATCCAGGTCGCCGAGCAGTGCTTCGGTTGCGATGCCATTGAGTTCTTCGGTCTGCAGGCGGTTTGTGATGCTCAAACCTTGCGGCTGCATCGTCAGCGTGTTGAGCGAACTGTTGTTTGGCGATCGCAGCGTAAACATAAATTCTCGAGAGGTTAGAACAACTTCAAAACCCTCTGTCGGTTTGCTGACCGGGGCGGCACTGTTTTGCGAATGTTCATTGCAGCCCGACAGCAGAAGTGCACAGAGAAGGGCTAATCTCATCAATCCAGATACTTCCAAGGTGTCAAAGCCCGCTTTCCCGGCATGGATATGTCGCCTTACGGTTAAGGCGAGCGCGTCCTTTAGCGGCTGCCACCGCCACCGGCCGACATGCGTGCGGCGAGCACGCTGTTCAACACATCTACCGCCTGCTTGCGATAGGCCCGTCCGACGCTGATTTCGTCACCGAGGTTGATCTGCTGGTCATCGGCAGGGGTCCACACCGGCCAGGCTGGCAGACGTTGAGCGTTCGGATTGCCGGTTTTTGCGAACTGCAGCCAGTACTGGTGCATGGCCGCCGACAGAGCCTTGTCGGTTTCGGTCTGCTGTGTGGGATTGAGATTACCGAAGGCATAACCGATTTCCAGGCCGTGATGCGCACCCAGGGCGGCCATGGGGGAGCTGCGTGTAAAGTGATAGTGGAACGCCGGGGATTCAACCTTCTGCATGCCATTCAGCATGTTGCGTGTTCCGCGCGCAAACCACGCGTCCGTGATGAACTGGTTCTTCGCCGCCCGAAGGTCATCCATGGGATACAGCGCGAGCAGTTGATCGATCTGATCGCCGTACAAGGTCCGCAAGCCGGTGGTGAACGCTTCCGTTGTTGCGAACGGCAGGATGGCGAGGAAAATGGTGCCTTCGTCGGTGTTGGATCCGGCAATCAGCGGCACATCCTGCTGTTCGCCGCGGGCAAACACGTTGTCTGACAGGTCTGGCATGAACCAGCCGTCCACGGTCACCGCCACCGGATACATCGCCATACTGGCCATCATGGCGTCGATCGGGAGGCTCCGCAGTTTTTGCAGATCAGCACCTTCGCCCGCAACCCCGTCCGCCCAGGCGCGACCCAGATCTTCAGCACTTGCGACGGTGGGGAGCGCCTGCTTCTGAACCGCAAAGTTGGTTTCGGTTACCCAGGCACTCTGTGAGATCGCTTTATGAAACAGACCCTTCGACAGAGGGGATGCCAGCAGCGCGTTCACGCTGGTTGCTCCGGCAGACTCACCGAATATCGTCACGTTGTCTGGATCCCCGCCGAAGGCGGCAATGTTGCGTTGAATCCAGGCGAGAGCTGCCTGCTGGTCGAGGAGCCCGTAGTTGCCTGAGACCCCGTTAGCCGATTCGGCGCTCAAGGCTGGATGGGCAAGAAAACCAAGCGGTCCGAGCCGATAATTGATTGAAACCAGGATGACACCGCTATTCGCAAAAGCGGTGCCGTCATAGCCACGCTGATGACCCCAGCCGAGGGTCAGGCCGCCACCATGGATCCAGACCATCACCGGCAGTTTTTCTTCCGCTTGTGCCTTGCTCCAGATATTCAGGTACAGGCAGTCCTCGGTAACCGGTGGCATGGTTTCGCCCATCATGCGGGAGAGCGTGTCACCCTGCGGGCAAACGCCGCCAAACGAGGTGGCATCGAGAACGCCTTCCCACGCTGCAACATCCTGCGGGGGTTTCCAGCGCAGATCACCAACCGGTGCAGCGGCGAAGGGGATGCCGCGGAAGATGTGCATGCCCTGCTCGGTGGTCTCGCCTTTGATCGCTCCGCGATCGGTTCTGATTTCGCGTGCCTGGGCGTCGAGTACTGCAAAAAGACCGATGCTTACGGTGACAAACAAGTGGAAGAGATGGCGGGTCATAGTGTGGATCCTCAATGGTCAGGGCCGAAGCTGATTGCCTAAGCCTACCTCAGAGCGCCCCGCCCCTTCACCTGTTGAGTTTAAGACCCTGGCTTGCGGCGAAATCGTCACTGTAGGCGGTTGGATCTGCGGTGTTGATGGCCTGCGACCAGTCGCGCCACATGTTGGCTTGCGGTGGATCACAGCGGTATTGATCCAGCTCAGTCTTCCAGAAGTCAGCCAGCACAGCCTGGCGGATGACGCTTGTGTAGTTGTGGCCGGCCATGTGTGCGGTGCGATGATGCCAGAACACCACATCGCCGGTGCGGCCTGAGCACTCGACTGCCTGAGTGTCTTCATGCAGACGGGCTAACTCATCGAGGTAGGCTTCGCTGTGGACGATGCCTTTGTGGGAAGGCAGATGGGAGTAGTAAGGTATGCGCGGCTGGTCGTACTGCATCTGGAACGTTGGATACAGGCGTTTGTGAGAACCCGGCCAGACTTTGAATGCACCGCCATCAACAGGCACATCACTCAGCAGACCAACGATCCCCAGTTGAAATGGATGACCGTCGGTGTGCGCCCGGTCTGGTTCGCGGGCTTTGTTGCCATAGGGCAGTGTGAAGTAGATGCCGCGTGCACCTTCGTTGCCCTGTGCCGGGTCGGTGGGTCCACCCGGCCAGGCAGAACCACGGCTGCCCATGGGCGTGCCGCCGACCACTGGCACGCGCAGACCTTCACCCAACAGGGTTTGCGCCATCGTGGTGATTGTTCTTGAATAAATCAGATTGATCAGCAGATCGCTGGTCCCTGCGGCGCGCCACTGCCACAGGTAGCCGTTGCGGATATGCAGGGAATCGGTTGATCGCTCGTCATCGGTAAAAGGGCCGATATGCGTCGATGGTTGATCACGCTTTAACCGTGAGTTCGGTGGCAGAGCGTTCCACATGCAAAACAGCGCTTCTGCGCAAAGTTGTGTGTCCATGACACCGCGAATGCGCAGATAGCCCTGGTCTTTGAAGAATGAAATCTGTTCGTTGGTAAGAGACATGACACCACTGCCTGACAACCCCGGTATGGTACATCACCTGTCGGGCGCCCGCAGAAGCAGTCTATACTCCCGACGCATTTTGTAGATCCAATTGGAGCATCGAATGGCTTTGAAAGTGATCGGCGCGGGTTTTGGCCGCACCGGCACATTGTCGTTGAAATACGCGCTCGAGCGGTTGGGTTTTGACCAGTGCTACCACATGATGGAAATGATGAATAACCGCGAGCACGTGTCGATCTGGACCGATGCACATGCAGGAATTGCCATCGACTGGGATCAGCTTTTTACCGGTTATCAGGCAAGCGTTGACTGGCCATCGTGCAATCTGTGGCAGGAGCAATGGGCCCACTTTCCAGACGCAAAAATACTGTTGTCGCTGCGCGATGCGCAGCGCTGGTACGAAAGCGTGATGGAAACCATCTATGAAACCACGCGGCAGTCTCTTGTGTCAGATGACCCGCGTCGGCAGGCTTCGGGCCAATGGGCCATGAACATCATCTGGAGTCGGCTGTTCGACGGCCGCATGGATGATCGCCAGCACGTGATCGACGTTTTCAACCGGCACAATGAAAACGTGATCAAAACGGTTCCCGCTGATAAGTTGCTGGTGTTCGAAGCCAGAGATGGCTGGGTACCGTTGTGTGATTTCCTCGATGTCGACGTCCCGGCGGAGGACTACCCCAGGGTCAACACCCGCGACACGTTCTGGGAAACTTTTTAAGTAACAAGCCCATAGCCGGCCGTTTCGAATTCCTCGAATACAGCCAGCGCGTCGTGATCGGCGAACGGCAGAAGCTGAGTCATCAGCACCCCGGCGAGATCTTTGTGCGGGTCAATCCAGAAGTAGGTGTTGAACATGCCAGCCCAGCTCAGGCTGCCGGCAGACCGACCGGTTGGTGCATCTGCCTCATTGATCTGAAAAGTCAGACCCCAGGTTTTTTCCACGCCGGGAAAAAATTCGGCATCGTTACTGAAGTAAGCTGATGTGCTCGGAAGGGGTCTCACACGGATCGGCCCCATTGCGTTTGTTGACATGTCTGCGACAGTTTCTTTTTTCAGGATGCGCTCACCATCCAGTTCCCCTTCGCGCAGGATCATGCGGCAGAACCGCAGATAGTCGCTGACCGTGGAATACAGGCCTCCACCACCGCCATAGAATTCAGGTTCCCCACTGCGATTCAGTTTGAATGGCTGCAGGCCGTCGGGTGTGCGGGCATATACGGTTGCCAGGCGCCCGGTCATTGACGGTGTTGGAATGTAGCCTGTGTCCTGCATGCGCAGAGGGCCAAAAATATTTACTTCGAGGTACGCTTTAAGCGAATCACCGGTGACGGCTTCGAGCATCAGACCTGCCCAGTCAATACCGGTGCCGTAGTCCCACGCCGTGCCCGGATCGAATACCAGCGGCAATTTGAGGCCATCGATTGTGCCTGCAAGCGTGCCGGCATGACCGGTGGCTTCCCGGTACTTCTTAAGCTCTACATTCCAGAATTCATAAGCAAAACCACTGGTATGGGTTAGAAGCTGACGCAGCGTCACCGGTGTTTTCGGTGGTCGCAGCACCGGTTGACCGGCTGTGTCAAAGCGATCGAGCACCATCACATCGTTCAGGTAGGGTAAGAGCAGACCCGCAGGTACATTGAGGTCCAGATCACCGCGCTCCACCAGTTGCATCACTGCAGCACCGGCGACCGCCTTGGTCATTGAGGCGATGGCACACACGGTGTCGGTTTCCATGGGGGTCTGGGGTGCCAGAGATCGGCAGCCGGTGGCGAAGTGGTAGTGCATACCTTGTGAGTCTGCATAGCCTGCGATTACGCCAGGAACTCTGTCGCTGCTGACTGCACGGGTGAGCAGTCCATCCAATCCCTTGTCCATCTCGCCTTTCCGTCCCTGCAAGCAAACATCTTGCCATCTGGTGCGCTCGAAATCGATGGGGTGAAACAGCCAACTTCTCATCGTTCGCCCTGATCGGTAGGCTTCACGCTTTGTTTGGCAAAAGGTTGTGCGATGTTCTTCAGACGATGTGTGTTGCTCATGGTGTCATGCGTGACCTGCGCCGAGCTCGGATGGGCGTCGGATGATGTGGTGAAGTTTGCCAGTAACAGTCACATGGTCGGTGAACTGAAGTATCTGGAGCGTGGTTTGCTGTACTTCAAAACCGGCACAACAGGTACCATCAGCCTCGAATGGCCGGATGTGGATGAATTAACCAGTGCCCGGCGCCTGCGGGTTGAACTGGTGGACGGCAACCGTTTTATCGGCTTTCTGGCACGTTCTGATGAGCCTGAAATGCTTACGGTTGTAGTCGGCACTGAGTTGCTTGCGTTCCCGATGAAAAGGGTGGTCGAGATCCAACCGGTTGAAGAAGAATTTCTGGATCGGATTGATCTCAAGACCCGCTTCGGTGTGAACTTCACCCAATCGACCGATCTGCTGCAGGTGGACCTCGGTATTGACCTGGACTACGTGACTGACGATCGAGTCATGAGCATGGATCTTTCTCTGTCTTCTTCAGGCGATCGCGGAGGTGAATCAAATGAGCGGGCCCAACTGGACTTTTCGACCTTTCGTCTGCGGCAGAACAACTACATTAACGGCTACGGTCTCACGTTCGAAAAATCCGACGCTCTCGGCATTGATCTACGCAGCAGTCTGCGGGCGGTGATGGGTCGGTTTCTGATACGCAACCCGCAACGGGTCTTACTGTTAGCCGGTGGCTTGCAGGTAACCGATGAAAAGTATGTGACGGACCAGGGCAATCAGCAGAGTCTCGAAGCGGTGGGCAGCATTGCGTTCGACTGGTTCAGTTTTTCCAAACCGGAATTCGATCTGAAAACCAGTCTGAGTGTGTTTCCGAGCCTGACCGATTTCGGGCGTGTACGAGCCCGCATGGATATTGTGCTCGCCTGGGAGCTATACAAAGACGTCGACTGGACCTTGAGCTTCTACAACGATTATGAAAGTGACCCTCAGGGAGATGACTCTCAGTCGAACGATTTCGGCATCAACACCGGTATCACCTGGGATTGGTGACCGGAGCCGTTCAAGTCGAAAGCCACGTCTGAAGGTCTACACCGGCTTCAGGCATTGGGTATTTGAGCCCGGTTGCGCAGTTGAACAGTATGCTGTGCGCATCCCGGTCAACCAGCCCGGCAGACACTGCATCACACCATGCAGCATGTGTGGCAGCCCCTTCCGGGCATAGTAATACACCGTCGTCCCGTGCGATGCGGTTCTGCGACTCGCGGATAGCATCGTCCGATACTGCCAGTGCAGCACCGTTTGATTCCCTGACCGCGCGCAGGATCAGAAAGTCGCCGACGGCGGCGGGCACCCGGATACCAGCCGCGAATGTATGTGCGTTTTCCCAGGGTTCGGCATGTTCAACGCCCGCCTCAAAGGCACGCACGATGGGTGCACAGCCGGTAGCCTGCACGGCGAACATTTTCGGGCGTTGTGGTCCGATCCAGCCGATCTGCTCGAGTTCGTCAAACGCTTTCCACATGCCGATCAGACCGGTTCCTCCTCCGGTGGGGTAGAAGATCGCATCGGGGAGGGTCCAGTTGAGCTGTTCGGCAAGCTCAAGCCCCATGGTTTTCTTGCCTTCGATCCGATAGGGCTCTTTGAGTGTGGACAGATCGAACCAGCCCTGGCTCTGTGCATGTTCCTTGACCAGGCGGCCACAATCATTGATCAGACCGTCCACACGGATCACCCGTGCACCAAACATGGCCGTCTCACGGATATTGACTTCGGGTGTATCGGCCGGGCAGAAAACGGTCGCTCTGATTCCGGCGCGGCTTGCGTATGCCGCAAGGGCGGCACCTGCGTTGCCGTTGGTGGGCATGGCGAGATGAGTATGGCCGAGTTCAACTGCCATCGCGACGGCAACCGCCAGACCACGAGCTTTGAAGGATCCGGTGGGTAAGCGGCCTTCGTCTTTAACCCACAG
>JAQBYL010000027.1 GCA_027622495.1 Pseudomonadota bacterium | reverse complement strand
ATAAATGTTCCACTCATTCGGGGAGTAACGCTGGGTGATGATCTCATCCATCAATTTCAGCGCGCTCGACACAACCGTTCCGCCGGTTTCTCTGGAATAGAAGAATTCCTGCTCGTCCACTTCCTTGGCCACGGTGTGGTGTCGAATGAAGACAATTTCGGTTCGTTCGTAATGACGCCTCAGAAACATATACAGCAGAAGATAAAAACGCTTAGCCATATCCTTGATCGCCTGGTCCATGGAACCAGACACATCCATCAGACAGAACATTACTGCCTGGGATGTAGGGATCGGCTTTTTAACATGCAGGTTGTAGCGCAGATCGTACGTGTCCAGGAACGGAACGCGACTGATCCTTTTTGTAAGCTGATTAACCTCTTCTCTGTAACGACGGCTGTTGACCTCATCGCCTGCCTGAAAGGCAGCCGCGTAGCGCTCTTGTGCTTCTTTGAGTTTGCGCCGTGCTTCGCCGGTGAGCGCAATGCGCCGGGCCTTGGCGGCTTTTACCGAACGGAGGATCGACAGCTTTGCCGGTACCCCATCGGTGGTAAAACCCGCATGTTCGTATTTGAAACTGGAACTCCCTTTAAGATGCCGCTTGGTCAGGTTCGGCAGGGCAAGGTCATCAAACAGGTAATCGAGAAACTCACTCTGCGAAAGCTGAAACACAAAATCGTCGTCGCCTTCGCCTGTGTTAGAAGCTTCGCCTTCGCCACCACCACCGCCGCCGCCGCCGCTCGGTCGTTTGATGCGATCGCCACCGATGAATTCACGGTTGCCCGGGTGAACTACAGAACGATTCCCGCCCTGCCCATGCTGAAAGATCGGTTCCGAGATATCACCCGCCGGGATCGATACCTCTTCACCACGATCCATGTCGGTAATGCTGCGTTTGTCCACAGCGTTCTGAACCGCTTTCTTGATGTGCTTCTTGTAGCGTTCAAGAAAGCGCTGCCGATTAACAGCGCTTTTATTTTTTGCGTTCTCGCGTCGGTCTATCACGTAAGACACGGTGCTCTCCTGCTCGTCGTTCTACTGGGACTTACGAACCCTCAGGTACCACTCCGCGAGGAGTCTGACCTGCTTGTCTGTATATCCGCGTTCGACCATACGATTCACAAAGTCGTTGTGTTTGCGTTGATCTTCGCTCGATGATTTAGCGTTGAACGAAATCACCGGCAGCAGATCTTCTGTGTTGGAGAACATTTTCTTTTCAATAACCGACCGCAGCTTTTCGTAGCTCAACCACGATGGATTCGATCCGTCGTTGTTCGCCCTCGCACGCAGCACGAAGTTGACGATTTCGTTGCGGAAATCCTTCGGGTTGCTGATGCCGGCCGGTTTCTCGACCTTCTCAAGCTCGTCGTTCAAGGAACCGCGGTTGAGTATGTCGCCGGTCTCCGGATCGCGGTATTCCTGATCCTGAATCCAGAAGTCAGCGTAGGTCACATAACGGTCAAATATGTTCTGACCATATTCAGAGTACGACTCAAGATAGGCCGTCTGAATTTCTTTGCCGATGAATTCGACATACTTGGGCGACAGGAATTCCTTGACGAAGCGGACGTACTTGTCACGGATGTCGTCGGCATACTGTTCCTGCTCTATCTGCTGCTCAAGCACATACATCAGATGAACCGGGTTAGCGGCAATCTCTGTTGCATCAAAGTTGAAAACGCGCGACAGGATTTTAAACGCAAACCTGGTCGACAGACCGGTCATGCCTTCTTCAACACCTGCTGCATCACGGTATTCCTGCAGCGACTTCGCCTTGGGATCCGTATCTTTCAGGTTCTCGCCATCGTAAACCCGCATCTTGGAAAACACATTGGAGTTTTCCGGTTCTTTGATGCGCGAGAGAATTGAAAACTGAGCCAGCATACGCAGCGTATCCGGCGCACAGGGTGCGGCATTCAACGAACTGGTTTCAATCAGTTTTTCGTAGATTTTTACCTCTTCGCTCACACGCAGGCAGTAGGGAACCTTCACGATGTAAACCCGGTCGATAAACGCTTCGTTGTTCTTGTTGTGCCTGAACGTCTGCCATTCCGACTCGTTGGAGTGAGCCAGCACCAGACCGTCGAATGGAACACCACCAATCGCCTCGGTACCGTTGTAGTTGCTCTCCTGTGTAGCGGTCAGCAGCGGATGAAGCACCTTGATCGGCGCTTTGAACATCTCGACGAACTCCATCATTCCCTGGTTGGCTTTACACAGAGCACCAGAGAAGCTGTACGCATCGGGATCGTTCTGCTCGAAGTCTTCGAGCTTGCGTATGTCGACCTTGCCAACGAGCGCGGATATGTCCTGATTGTTTTCATCACCTGGTTCGGTCTTGGCGATCGCAATCTGATCGAGGATCGACGGGTACATTTTGACAACACGGAACTGGCTGATGTCACCGCCGAACTCTCTCAGACGTTTGGCCGCCCAGGGCGACATGACCCCGTGCAGGTAGCGGCGGGGTATGCCGTAGTCTTCCTCAAGGATTGCACCATCCTCTAAAGGATTAAACAAACCGAGAGGTGATTCGTTGATCGGTGAACCTTTGAGTGCGTAAAAAGGCATGCGCTGCATGAGGGCTTTGAGTTTTTCGGCAAGTGAAGACTTGCCTCCCCCAACCGGTCCGAGCAGATACAGAATCTGTTTACGTTCCTCGAGACCTTGCGCTGCATGACGGAAGAACGACACGATCTGTTCAATCGCTTCTTCCATTCCATAAAAGTCATCGAACGCAGGGTAACGTTTGACTACCTTGTTAGAAAAGATCCGCGATAGACGCAAATCGGTGGAGGTGTTTACCAGTTCCGGCTCACCGATCGCCATCAACAGGCGCTCCGCGGCGGATGCGTAGGCAGTGGTGTCGTGGTGACAGAGTTCCAGAAATTCCTGCAGAGAAAGTTCTTCGTCTCGGGTAGCGTCAAACCGTTCCTGATAGTGCTCAAATACGCCCATATTCAGCTCTCCTTCGCTGTTTTGGTAAGTATTCGCCGATTACTGTGTGGACAAGTTCACGGCGACATACGTACCAAATGTTGCTCCCTGCATATCCTTTGATCTGAGACATGCGTCCCAGTTCCGCTGTTGGAATGGACAAAAAATGGATCAGCGGGTGAATTACTGGTATGGGCGGTCAGGCCACGCAAAACAGGCTTAGTTCGTTGCCTCAACCGCAGATAAACGACCTGTTTCAAGACACCGTGCGGTAAGTTGTCGACCCCACACACAGCCTGTATCCAGCGCAGAAACCCGCGGATTGGACGTTTTGCCTTCAAGTGCGGCCCAATGGCCGAATACGATCTGATGGCTGTAGTCCTGCGGCACAAAATCAAACCACGCTGACCATCCGGAAGGTGCATCAACCAGCCCGCCTTTATGCGAGAAGTTGAGTTGACCCGAATGGTTAGTCAACCTTATCCGGGTTAAGTAATTGGTTATCAAACGCACTCTGTCCTGGCCGGTCAGAGCGTCGGTCCACAGATCCGGTTTATTGCCATACAGGCCTGTCAGGAAATCGACATAACCCTCACCGCGCAGAACGCTTTCAACCTCTGCTGCTCTGGCCTGCGCCTGATCCAGTGTCCAGATGTGGGGTATGCCTGCGTGAACCATCACAGCATTGAGATCATCGTCTCGAACCAGCAGCGGTTGCGCGCGCAACCAGTTGGCCATGTGGTCGACATCCGGCGCGTTTAACAATTCATCAAACGTGTCCGATCGGTTTGGTTTGTGGCCGCCAAAGTAAATCGCGAGAAAATGTAGATCATGGTTGCCAAGAACAACGTTTGTAACGTCGGAAAACTCCATAACCCGACGCATGACCTCAACTGACGCTGGTCCGCGGTTGATCAGATCACCCACCAGCCACAACCGATCGTGTGCCGGATTGAATCTGATCTTCTGAAGAAGGTCTGCAAATTCGGTATCGCAACCCTGCAGATCGCCGATGGCGTAGGTGGCCAAGCTCAGTGGACCATGTTGGGCACAGACAAAGAAAAAACCGGTATTGGAACCTCGAAGAGTTCGCCCCCTTCGCGCTGAAACTCATAGGTGCCCTGCATTGCCCCTACCGGTGTTTTGAGGACGGCAGCGCTCGTGTATCGGAACATCTCACCGGGCTTGATGCGCGGCTGCTTGCCAATAACACCCGGCCCCTGCACCTCCTGTACTTCACCGGATCCGTCGGTAATGCGCCAGTGCCGATTTAATAGCTGACCAACTTCATGACCACTGTTGGAGATGGTTATGGTGTAGGCAAAAACATAGCGATTTGCACGCGGATCAGAATCGCCGACCACAAACTGTGTTTCTACATCCACACGCCAGTCGTTCATTGTCTCCTCCGTTTAAGTGAATCTAAGGAACCGCATTGGCAAGCATTACATATTCGCCCACCGTCAGTTGATCTGGTCGTCTTTCCGGGTCGAGGTCGAGTTGCGACCAGTCCAGATCCAGCTTTCGGAATGCATTGCTGAGCCGCTTGCGCCGGGCGGAAAAACCCGTGCGCAGGACCAGGTCCAGATTACGCTCATCTGCAAGCGCCAACTTAGCTGTTTTTGGCGTAATTCTGACCACCGTGGACCAGACCTTTGGCGGCGGTTTGAAAGCATCTGGTGAAACGTCGAAGAGCTTTTCCAGATCGCAGTGATACTGCATCATCACGGTCAGACGACCCCACGCTTTGGTGCCAGGTATTGCTGTCATCCGATCGGCCATTTCCTTCTGAATCATGAAGTGCATATCGCGTATGAGATCACCGGAGCCCAGAAGTCTGATCATCAGTGGTGAGGATATGTTGTAGGGCAGATTCCCGATCACCCGCCAGCCACCGTCGTGCAGCAGGTCTGCAAAGTCGACGTTCAGCACGTCTTCGTTGAAAATTTCCATGTCCGTAAAGCGGGCTTTCAGAAAAGCGATGAGGTCACGGTCGATTTCGATCGCCAGGTATCGAGCCGCTCGACCACTTAAGTGAGTCGACAATGCACCGGTTCCCGGGCCGATCTCGAGAATCCTGTCGGTGGCATTCAGGCCGAAGCGCTCGATCATGTTGGCAACAACAGACGGACTTTCCAGAAAATGCTGACCAAAGCGTTTGCGCGCCCGCGTCACCCGGGGCGCTCAAAGAGACTTGTAGCCAGGTTGATCGCGGCGAGCATGCTGCCGCTGTCTGCGTGGCCCGATCCGGCGATGTCGAGCGCGGTGCCGTGATCCACCGAGGTGCGGATGAACGGCAGGCCGAGCGTTACATTAACCGCGTTGCCGAAGCCGGCGAACTTCAGCACCGGCAGACCCTGGTCGTGATACATGGCTAGGACCGCATCGGTCTGGTCCAGATGACGCGGTGTGAACGCAGTGTCGGCCGGAAGCGGCCCGACCACGCGATGACCCGCTCTTCGCAGAGCATCACACACAGGTGTGATCACCTCGATTTCTTCGCGACCCAGTTGCCCGTCCTCGCCCGCATGAGGATTCAGACCCGTCACGAGGATCCGTGGCGAAGAGATCCCGAAGCGGTTTGCCAGACCATCGAGCAGTATGTCGAGTTGCGTTTTCAGCCCGATCTGTGACAAAGCATCGGGAACCTGCCGCAGTGGCAGGTGCGTAGTCGCCAGCGCAACCCTCAGCTGATCGGCGACCAGAAGCATTGTGACATCGCTGACCCCTGACCGATCCCTGAGGTATTCGGTGTGGCCGGTAAACGGCCGGTCTGGCTTGCTGAGAATCGATTTCTGCACCGGACCGGTGACCATGGCCTGATACTTTCCCGACAGACAGCCTTCAATGGCAGCATCGAGTGTGGCCAGCACGTAGCTTGCATTGCCCGGATCAAGCTGACCAGGAACAGCGCTCGCAGTAAGAGGCACATGCGCGACGCTCAGATGCCCGGCTGAGCAACTGGGTTGTTCAACCTGCTCATCAATAACCAGGTGTTGCTTCAAAAGATCAGCGCGCTCGCGCAGCAGATCAGCGTCGGCAATCACGACCCAGGGTTGCGTGCGATCAGATGCAGCCAGGTTGACAACACAGTCGGGGCCAATTCCCGCCGGTTCGCCCGGCGTGATGGCTAACACGTCTTACAACCTCACTTCCACAAATGCTTCTTCGCGAATCTCTTTCAACCACGCCTGCAGTTCTTCGTCATAGCGGCGTTGATGAAGGATCTGCATCGCCATGTTGCGGCGAGCTTCGTCACTCATGTCTTCTTCGCGCCGCTCAAGCACCTCAAGAACGTGCCAGCCGTAACTGGTCGAGAAAGGTTCACTCAACTGTCCCACCGGGGTTGTGGCAATTTTTTCGGCGAACTCCGGTGCATAGGAACCCGCCTCTGCCCAGCCGAGCTCACCCCCATTCAATGCGCTGCCGGGATCTTCGGATGAGCGTTTTGCCGCAACGTTAAAATCTGCGCCACCTTTCAGTTCTGCATAGATCTGGTTGCTCAATGCCTGGGTCTGCGCATCGGTACGGATTTCGGATGGGCGAACCAGAATGTGCCGGGTGTTGAACTGCACCGCCCGCTGCATGCCGGCACCACGCTGTTCCAGCAACTTCACGATGTGAACGCTGCCGCGGGTCAGGATTGGATCGGCGATTTCTCCCGGTTCCATGCTCAGTACGCGATCGGCAAAAAGGCTCGGCAGTTCACCCGCCCGTCGCCAACCCAGATCGCCACCTTCCAGAGCGCGGGAGCTGGCGGAGTTGGCGATCGCCATCTGCGAAAAATCAGCTCCAGCTCTGAGTTGGGCAACGATCTCTTCAGCTTTCTGTTCTGCCCTGCGAACACTTGCCACATCTGAATCATTCTCTACGGTGAGAAGGATGTGACCGACGCGAAACTCATCAGACAGGAGTTGCTGGTAGTAGGGGGATTCCAGCAGGTCATCGATTTCCTGGTCATTGATGTGGATCCGGCGACCGACCAGACCACGCTGCACACGCGTGAGGATCATTTCGCGACGGATCTGATCGCGAAACTCGACATAGCTCATGCCATCGGTTTCCAGGACCTGGCGGAATTGATCAATGGTCATGCTGTTCTGTTCTGCTACACCCGCCACCGCGCGCGTGAGGGTTTCGTCATCGATGACTACACCGCGTCGCTCTGCGGTCTGCAGCTGGATACTCTCCAGAATCAGGCGTTCCATAAGCTGACTGACGAGGATGTTGTCGGGGGGAGCCTGCATGTTGCCGCGCGCGATACTCTCGCGGACCATCGCCAGACGACTGAGCAGTTCCGAGGCCAGCACTACATCATCGTCCACAACAGCGACAATTGCTTCGAGTTCCTGATACTCACCTTGAACTGGTCCGGTGAGGACCATCGCGAGCGTAAGCGCCAGAACGCCAGACCATTTACCATTCTTCATAGTTTGCCTCTGTTCGATAACCTTTGATGCCTCTTTGGAGCACCGATTCCGCACTGCCGCCGAAGCTTGACAGACCACGGAAAAAGATCTGTAAAAATATGCCGTTGTCGGCTTCGATGTCTTCAAAATCACGCCCTGCCGGTGCGTCCAGGAACGTTCTGGCAATCAGGCGGACCTGCCAGCAGCAGTCGTTGTACTCGATTCCGGCAAAAGCCTCAATTGTTCGACCGCTGACCAGATCGTAGTTCCATTTTGCCATTCCCGAAAACCGATCGTTGATCGGCCAGTACACAGACAGGTCGGTCTGTTCGATATCGTCTTCGCGGCGATTGCGAAAACCGAGGTTCACGATATGCCGGTTGTCGCGTTTGTACTGAATGCCCGCAGACCCTTCATCGACCTGATTGTTGTGCGGATTCCACATCAGGCTGCCTTTCACCCGCCAGTTTCGTGCAATTTCTGACGAAATTTCGGTGGCCAGGGCCGACGTGGTCTGCCGGTCTTCAGGCGTTGCCGGACCACGCAAGGTCACCCGGCGATCTTCAAAATAGAAGATGCTGCCGATGCTCGCACGAAGGTACTCGCGGCCATTGCCCTGATCCAGAAACCGGGTGGTGACACCCGCAGACAGCTGATCTGCGTCGCCCAGCCGATCGAGCCCGGAAAAACGGTTGTCGCGAAACAGCGACCGGTAACCGAAGGTCAGATCTGAGGCATCAAAACGCGGCAGGCCCGATTGATCTTCGAATTCCTGATACAGGTAAAACAGACGCGGTTCCAGCGTCTGGATCAGGCCTGTGTCGGCGATTTTGATATCCCGTTCGAATATCAACCCGCCATCCACACTGAAAAGCCCGATGCTGCGCTCCACATGTTCATCTTTAAGCACCGGTCGCGGGTTGTTTGAATCGTCTTCAAGATCGTATTCGGTGTAGCGCCAGGCACCGGTGAAGTTCAGAAACCCGGCAGCCCAGGTCAGCGGCAGCTGAATACGCGGTTCGATATGCAACCGTTCACCAGTGACTGCCTCCAGGGCGGAAAGGCCGTCGGTATCACGGTCGAAAGCGGTCCATTTGCCTCCCACAGAAAGATCAAAAGGTCCGACGCGCGCTGCCAGGTAACCCAGCTCGATTTCCGGTATGCGCTGATAGGGATCAGCCGCGACCTCATCAAGACGCTGAAACTCCTGAGCCCACACGCGTGCCGTGAACCCGCTCCTGGCATAACGCACCTGCCCGGTCCGCTCCAGATCGATGCGGCTCGAAATACCCAGTTCAGAGCCCAGATCACGAAAATAGTCGCGATCGCTCACCGCCGTGTAGTCCACGTCGCTTTGGAAATTGCCAACCGCGCCACGATGATCCAGGGCGACTAGCCAGCGGTCTGCCGGTTTGAATGTGGGCGGTACCGGATCGCCCGCCTCGATGGCCCGCTTCCAGTCCGATTTCGACAGGGTGCCATTGAATTGATCGTCTTCGGGCAGGTATCCGGCGCCCATGGTGGTGGCATGCCAGGGACCCAGGGTTCTGAATTCACCCTCCACACCGATGCCACGCTTGCTGATGAACCTGGGCACGATGGTCGCGTCATAGTCTTCTGCCAGGTTCAGATAGTAGGGCAGGGTTACATCGACCCCGTCCTCACCCGAATAGCGCAAATCAGGGAACAGCAATCCCGACTGGCGCTCATCGGTCACCGGGAACTTGAGATAGGGTACGTAGAACACCGGCACATCCTTGACCCGCAGAACCGCGTTTTTCGCCACGCCGAAGACCGCATCTTTCTCGACGGTTAACGTATCGGTACTGATCTCCCAGCTGTTGTTACCCGGTTCGCAGCGGGTGAACCGGTTGGCGGTCATGGTCAGATTACCGGCTTCATCCTGGTGCACCTGCTCTGTCTGGCCGCGAAACTCGTTGGGGATCAGCACGAACTGAACATCGTTCAGGGTCGCCTCCTGGCTCTTCAGATTGACCTGGGCATCACTGCTGCGCATGACAATATCACTCTGTTCGAGCCGCACCCCACCAGACAGGCGGCTGTCCCGCGTGACTTCATTGATGCTTGCATCGCGTGTGTACAACCGGCGGTTACCCTGGGTTACCGAGACGTTGCCTTTGAGTGCCAGGGTGCCATCCGCCAGGTATTCAACCCGATCCGCGTCGGTGAGCACCGGTTGTGCATTGACCTGCGTCTGCGACAGATTTTCGAACGCAGGGCCCACATACATGCCTTCGCAATACACCGGCATTCTGTTGAGCCTGCGTTCATCGAGATTTTCTCTGGTAACCCAGTAGGCACTGGCTACATCCACCTCCCAACCCCCGGGCGGACCGCTGGTGGTCTGCGAAGGTTCCGCGCGCTTGCGTTCGCGCGCCTCCGAACCGTCACTTTCGGCAACCGCAAAGGCAGCCGCCAGACAGGCAAACAGCAATAGAGCCAGGCGCCGCGGTGTCGGGCTTTTAAAATGTGCAGTGGTGGGCATGCGCGGATGATAAAAGATTTAACGTCGCGGTTATAATGCCGCGGTGAACAATCTTCTGCGTGAGTGGGTCCGGGCGCGTCTGGTCGACCTTGGTGAAGAGGCGGTGTTTGAGGTGTCTGCGCTGCGGGTTGAGGCGAGCTTCCGCGAATTTCACCGTGTGTCGATCCCATCGGCCAGGCCGCTAAGCCTGGTCGCCATGTATTCGCCCCCCGAGGTTCCCGGTGGGGCTGCCCAGAATCTGCAGTTTGAACGCCTGGCAGAATTTCTGGTCAATCACCAGATCCCGGTGCCAGAGGTTCTGGCCGCAGATCAGGCGTACGGATTTTTTCTGATGAGCGATCTCGGCAGCCGCCATTTCGAAGATATCTACCCAACCTCAGCAAAAGCCGCAGCGCTTTCGAGCGCGATTGAAACGCTGCATCACCTTCAGCACCTGAACCCCGGCGGGTTGTTTGCCCCCTATGACCGGGCACGCCTTGCGATGGAACTGGGGATCTTCACGCAGTGGTTTGTCGAAGGTCATCTGCAGCAAACGGTGCCCGACCGGATATCCCGGTGCTTCACTACCTTGATCGACAGCGCGCTTGCGCAGCCGCAGGTCTGTATCCACCGCGATTACCACTGCCGCAATCTACTCTGGTCAGCCGACCGGTCACCGGCGCTCGGGATCGTTGATTTTCAGGATGCACTCTACGGGCCGTTCAGCTACGACCTCTGCTCGCTGCTGTACGATTGTTATGCCACCTTCAGCGATGACGAAGTGCAGACCTGGGTGCAGGTTTTTCTGGCCGGGGACGATCACGGCGTTACCGTTAACGACTTCCTGTCGATGCTTCAAAAAATGGCGATTCAGCGCATGCTGAAGGCAATCGGCATCTTCCTGCGCCTGAGTCGACGCGATCAGCGACACACCCATATTGAGCATGTTTATCCGGTTCTGGACCGGGTCACCCTTCTGGCTGCCGGGCAGCCCGGTCTGAGTGATCTGGCTGAATGGCTGGGCGCACTGCCGCGCCCTGAGCCTGGCAGACCAGATTGAAAGCCATGATTCTCGCCGCCGGCCGGGGTGAACGGCTGCGGCCGCTTTCGGATCACACCCCCAAGCCGCTCCTCGAGGTTGCCGGTCGACCGTTGATTTTTCATCACCTGGAAGCCCTGTCACGCGCAGGGGTGAGTGACATTGTGATCAACCTGCATCATCTCGCTGACAAGATCAGGTCTGCGGTGGGCGATGGCACAAGGTTTGGTGTAAAGGTGCAATACAGCTTTGAAGCAGCGCTGCTCGAAACCGGCGGCGGTATCACGCAGGCCCTGCCGCTGCTCGGGGATGCGCCATTTTTGCTGGTAAACGCAGACATCTACACCGACTACAATCTGGCGCAGTTCCCGCAGACCCTGCCGCCGGGATCACTCGCACACCTGCTGCTCACGCCGACACCTGCATTTCGCGACACCGGTGATTTTGATCTGACTGACGGCATCATCACCTCGCGCGGCAACAGTTATGTGTACTGCTGCATCGCGTTGATCGACCCGAAACTGTTCGAAGGCCGTAACCCTGAGCCTTTTTCCTGGACCCGCGATCTGTTGTTCGCCAGACTCCATGAACGAATCGCCAGCGCCACCATCCACCGCGGCTTCTGGACCGACATCGGCAATCTGGCACAACTTGAAGATCTGCGTGAAAGGCTCAGCCTTCAGACCAGGTGAACAAACAATCCAAATATGAGACTGCAATGACCTACCTGATCTGCCCTTCCATCCTCGCCGCCGACTTCACCCGGCTCGGGCAGGAGATCAACAACGTGTTAAGCGCCGGTGCTGACATGATCCACTTCGACGTGATGGACAACCATTACGTGCCCAATCTGTCGATCGGACCACTGGTGCTGGCATCCATGCGCGAGCAGAAACTCAACTGCAAGGTCGACGTGCACCTCATGGTCAAACCCGTCGACCGCCTTGTTGAAGATTTTGCCGGTTACAAACCCGACTTCATCTCGATTCACCCGGAGACAACCGAACATCTGCATAAAACACTCGCCGCGATACGCGAGCACGGTGTGAGGCCAGGCATTGTATTCAATCCGGCCACCCCAATTGATCTGCTCGATGAAGTCATCGATATGGTCGATCTGGTTCTGATCATGTCGGTCAATCCTGGCTTTGGTGGGCAGAAGTTCATTCCATCGAGCATCGGCAAACTCAGCAAGGCACGGAAAAAGATTGAACGCTCGGGGCGCGACATCCGTCTGCAGATAGATGGTGGAATCTCAGCCGACAATATTGCGCAGGTCGCGACCGCCGGTGCCGATACCTTCGTAGCCGGTAGCGCCATCTTTAAAAGCGGAGACTACAAAGCCACCATCGACAAGATGCGTGAAGCCCTCGCAGGTGTCTGATCGATTGAAGCGCACCTATGCCGGTTACCTGTTTGACCTGGACGGCACCCTGATCGACACCGCGCCCGACCTGCATCAGGCGCTGCTGTCTACCCTGGATCAGTTTGGTATGGCACCCGTTGATGAGTCGCTGACACGACACTGGATCGGCCATGGCGCCCGGGCCATGATCGAGCAGGCTTTAAAACATCAGAGCCTATCTGCGGACCAGGATATGGAGGAAATGTGGAAGTGGTTCATCACCGCTTATGAAAGCCACATCGCTGTGCACAGTAAACCCTATCCGGGGGTAGTCGATACCCTGACCAGGTTGCAGGGGCGCGGTGCGCAACTCGCTGTGGTCACCAACAAGATCGAAGTGCTCTCAGCGAAAATTCTAAGTGAACTGAAGATGGCGGCGTTTTTTGAGGTGTTGATCGGGGGCGACACCACTGCGCACGCCAAACCGGCAGCCACACCAGCACTGGAAGCCTGTGCCCGTCTTAAATTGAGCATCACTGATGTTCTGTTTGTTGGCGACTCCGTCACCGATGTGGATTGCGCGCGTGCCGCGGGCTGCGATGTGGTGTGTGTGCGCGACGGTTACAATCAGGGCGTCGCCGCCCACAGCCTTGGTGCGGATGCCGTTATTGATTCATTTCTCGACCTCGTTTAGGCTTCGCGCCATGTCGATTCCATTCATTCATGCCTTCCGTTGGCGACCTGCGAGCAACTCTTAGCAAATTAGTAAAGAGGTGCCTCACACCTCATTGCATCGCGGTGAGCTCATAACCTTCAAGTCGCCGCTAAACATCCGATCAGCAGGATCGGCCAGAACGGAAGACCAACATGAATGCGGAACAGTTCGAAAGCCTTGCGGCCCAGGGATACAACAGAATACCCGTCGTCTACGAAACCCTGGCTGACCTTGATACTCCTTTATCGACCTACCTGAAGCTGGCCCACGGGCCCTATAGCTATCTGCTCGAGTCCGCCCAGGGCGACGAAACCTGGGGGCGTTATTCAATCATCGGCCTTCCGTGCAGAACGGTCCTCAAAGTCAGCGACGACAATATCACCGTGCAGACCGACGGGGTGGTGGTCGAGCGGGTACACAGCGATGATCCGCTATCGTTCATCGAAGCATTCAACGACCGTTACAAGGTCGCCGATCTACCCGGGCTGCCCCGTTTTTACGGTGGGCTGGTCGGTTATTTCGGCTACGACACGGTTCGCTACGTAGAGAAAAGACTCAAGCACAGCGCGCCTCCAGATCCCCTGGGTACACCAGACATTCTGCTGATGGTCTCCGAAGACGTGATCGTGTTCGACAACGTCAAAGGCCGCATGCAGTTGATCAGCCTGGTGGACCCGAGCATTCCAAACATCCAGCAGACCACATACGAACGTCTGCAGGAACGGGCGCGCGGTCTGCTGAACCCGATCCCGCCGATTGCCGAAACCAGCACCAACCAACCTGTAGAAGAAAGTGATTTCGTTTCTGAGTTTGGTGAAGAAAATTTCAAAGCGGCGGTCGAACGAATCCGGGAGTACATCCGTGCCGGTGATGTAATGCAGGTGGTTCTGGCTCAGCGCATGTCGATCCAGTTCGGCGCGGACCCGATCAATCTCTACCGCGCCCTGCGCAGTCTGAACCCGTCCCCCTACATGTACTTCATGGATCTTGATGATTTTCAGATTGTCTCGTCTTCACCGGAGATTCTTGCCCGGGTGGAAGATGGCGTGATCACCAACAGACCCCTCGCTGGAACCCGCCGACGCGGCTATACGCCACAGGAAGATCTGGAACTCGAAGCCGAACTGCTGGCTGATCCAAAAGAACTGGCCGAACACCTGATGCTGATCGATCTGGGGCGCAACGATGTGGGTCGCGTGGCCGAAATTGGTTCTGTGAAAGTGACCGAGCAGTTCGTGATCGAGCGGTATTCTCACGTCATGCATATCTCGAGCAATGTCGTCGGACAATTAAAGGCAGGCAAGACCGCGATGGATGTGCTGCGGGCTACCCTGCCAGTGGGCACTCTTTCCGGCGCGCCGAAGATCCGGGCCATGGAAATCATTGATGAAATGGAACCAGTCAAGCGAGGCATCTACGGGGGTGCCGTGGGATACCTTGCCTGGAATGGCAACATGGACACGGCGATTGCTATTCGAACCGCGGTGGTCAAAGATGGCACGCTTTTCATTGAAGCCGGCGGCGGGGTCGTTGCAGATTCCATATCCCGTCTGGAATGGAAGGAAAGCATGAACAAAGGACGCGCAATTTTTCAAGCGGCGAGAATGGCCGAAGCCAGACTGCAGAATCTGGACGAGTGACATCGCTGCAAATACATACGCTAAACTACCAAGGTCTTTCCAGGAGGGAAATCATGAAGACTTTTTCATCGCTGCGTGCAGGTGCTCTGGTTGTCGCTGCACTGGTGGTAGCCGGGTGCACTACAACTCCAACCGTCCAGACATCACAAGAGCCGACACACGATGGTCTGTATCCAGTAAAAAGTACCAGGCTGAAACAGGTCTGGGCTCTACCGGACGTGGACTACACAGGCTACACCAAGATCGGTCTGCAGGGTTTGGGCATCCACTACCGGCCGGTTAAAGAATCCAATGCCCGTCGCTCATTGTCGAGTGGCGTATCCGAGTTCCCGATCGGCGAATCAGAGCGCGCGAATCTCGAAAAAATGGCTCGCGAAGTCTTTGTCGAAGAAATAGCCAAGATCGAAGGCTTCCAGTTTGTCGATGCCAGCACAAACAAGGGTTCCGACGTTTTGTACATGCGCGCAGGTCTTCTGGATGTGGTTTCACGCGTGCCACCAGAGCCCATGGGTCGCAGCGACGTATATCTGGACTCGGTTGGCCAGGCAACGCTTGTGGTTGAACTGGTTGACGCAGAAAGCGGCACTGTCCTTGCACGAGCTGTAGACGCACGGGCAGCAGACAGCAACGGACCGCCCATCCGATCCAACTCAGTCGTCAACTCATCGGAAGTGAAACGTCTGTTGCGTAACTGGTCAATCCAGTTACGTAAGGCTCTGGAAAACCTCGCTCGCGACGTTGGTGCATTGCCGTCCAGTTCCTGAAGTTAAGTGTTAAAGAACGAACAGCAGCGCGTATGGGACGCGCTGCGAATGAAAATCTGGAGAGCAGAAGTTTTAAAAGCTTGTACTACTATTTACGCCTTATGAGTACCTTACATTCCTTTATCTGCTCTTTTGCCGCGCCCCGCTGGTGGGCTCGCGCCCTTTAAATATTCAGTCCAGCTTCAAAATCCGCCCGTCCCGATGACTCCCGTCAACGCGACGCGGTCTGTCTAACCATTCAACACACCCAATGAGGAGAGGGCCATGCTGTTGATGATCGACAATTATGATTCGTTTACCTACAACGTCGTGCAGTATCTCGGAGAACTCGGCGCCGATGTGGAAGTCTACCGTAACGATGAAATCACGCTGGATCAGGTCGCTGAACTTGCGCCGAAAAAAATCGTCATTTCACCGGGACCCTGTACCCCCGACGAAGCAGGCATCTGCGTTCCCCTTGTAAAACAGTTTGCCGGGCGCATACCAATACTGGGCATCTGCCTCGGGCACCAGAGCATCGGTGCGGCTTTCGGCGGCGACGTGGTTCGCGCACGCGATGTCATGCACGGCAAAACATCGCCCGTGTACCACAACAACAAAGGCATATTCGAAGGCCTGACCTCACCCCTCACGGCAACCCGCTACCATTCCCTGATCGTGGCAAAAGACAGTCTGCCCGACTGTCTGGAGATCACCGCGTGGACTGAGCAGGACGGTGAATTCGATGAGATCATGGGTTTCCGCCATCGCGATCTGGATGTCGAAGGGTTACAGTTTCATCCTGAATCCATATTCACCGACAGTGGGCACGATCTGCTGGCGAATTTCCTGAAGAGGTGACAAGACACATGGAGGAGTCTTTCGACATACGCGACGCACTGGCAAAGCTGGTTGAACACCAGGATCTGACCCGTCAGCAGACGGCCGATGTGTTTTTGCAGGTCATGTCAGGCAAGGCAACGCCTGCTCAGATCGGCGCCCTGCTGACCGGTCTGCGTGTGAAAGGCGAGACCATCGACGAGATTGCCGGCGCGGCTGAAACCATGCGCTCGCTGTCGATCAAGGTAGACGTTACAACACCAAATCTGATCGATACCTGCGGAACCGGTGGCAGCGGCGTGAAGCTTTTCAACATCTCAACCGCCGCGGCATTCGTTGTCGCTGCTGCAGGTGCGCAGGTCGCCAAACATGGCAATCGCAAAATGACCAGCTTCAGCGGCAGCGCCGATGTTCTCGAAGCCGCCGGGGTCAATATAAACCTAACACCTGAACAGATCGCCCACTGCATACGTGAAGTCGGTGTTGGTTTTCTGTTCGCCCAGGCCCACCACGGCGCCATGCGTCACGCCGGTCCGGTTCGACAGGAACTGGGCATCCGCACCATGATGAATGTGTTGGGTCCGATGACGAATCCAGCTGGCGCAAAACGCCAGGTAGTTGGGGTGTTCAGCGCAAGCTGGCAACGAACCATGGCGGAAGTCCTTCTGCGGCTCGGCTCGGAACACGTCATGATCGTGCACAGCGACGGGCTTGATGAACTGTCTATTGAAGGACCCAGTCACATTGTTGAAATGCAGGCCGGGAGCATCAGAGAGTACGATATCACCCCCGAGGAGTTAGGCCTTGAGCGACGCTCGCACACAAGTCTGCGCGCTGATTCTCCAGAGAGCAGTTTGAGGCTGCTGAAGACCGCCCTTACCGATACCGACTCGACAGCAGCAGATATCGTTGCACTGAACGCGGGTGCTGCGATCTACGTGGCCGGGGTGGCCACCAGTTTCGCCAATGGAATCACCATGGCGCAGGATGCAATCGCATCCGGTCTTGCAAGCGAACGTCTGGCGGAACTCGTGCGCGTGTCGAGCCTGATGGCAGAAGCATGAGCACCATTCTCGACGAAATTCTGCAGCACAAACGCACCGAAGTTGTGGAAAGGCAGGCACAGGTGCCACTGGCACAACTTCGCGCGCGCGCAGCGATAGCCGATGCCCCTCGCGGTTTTGTCGATGCGCTGTTTGCAAAAGTTGCACTCAACCGCCCGGCGGTTATCGCCGAAATAAAAAAGGCATCGCCAAGCAAGGGTCTGATACGTGAAGATTTCGACCCGCCGATGATAGCAACGCAGTATGCGCAGGCGGGTGCTGCGTGTCTGTCGGTGTTGACCGATCAGAAGTACTTTCAGGGGCATGACGACTATCTGGTCTCAGCTCGCGATGCTTGCCACCTGCCAGTTCTGCGCAAAGATTTTGTCGTCGATCAGTACCAGCTGTATGAGGCGCGAGCCATGGGTGCAGATTGTATTCTGCTGATCGTGTCGGCGCTGGATATCATGCAGTTGACGGTTCTGTACGGTGCCGCGAAAAACATCGGTCTGGATGTTCTGATCGAGGTGCACGACAGCAATGAGTTAGCCGCAGCCCTCGCCTTGCATCCGAACCTGATCGGGATCAACAACCGCAATCTCAAAACGTTCGAAACGAGCCTCGACACCACGCTCGGCTTACTGACGCAGATACCCGATGATGTACTCGTTGTAACCGAAAGTGGAATTCACACACGCGAGGACGTCGAGCGTATGCAGGCAGGTGGTGTGAATGCGTTTCTGGTGGGTGAAGCGTTCATGCGGGTTGCGGACCCTGGGCAGGGTCTCAAGCAGCTTTTCGACTGATAAAAAAACGGGCGTCCTGCGACACCCGTTTTGCTCACATCCTTGTGAGGTTCAACGTGTTCCGAAAACCACCATGGTCTTTCCTTTGACCGAGACCAATCCTTGTTCTACCAGTGTTTTCAGAACCCGGCCGACCATTTCCCTGGAGCAGCCCACGATACGACCGATTTCCTGACGGGTGATCTTGATCTGCATCCCGTCCGGATGGGTCATCGCATCGGGTTGTTTGGTGAGCTCCAGCAGCGTAACCGGCCAAACTGGGACGTCACTTGTGTAGTGGATCTATCACAGATCTGAGCGGATTGTGAGCGAA
>JAQBYL010000026.1 GCA_027622495.1 Pseudomonadota bacterium | reverse complement strand
GAGCGCTTCCAGCATATCCGAGCGGTTCTGCTGGTAAATGTCTGAACGGGTGTCCAGGCTCGTGTTCAGTCTTGGCATCTGTTGTGTTCTCCCCTCTTGCCGATCTGCTTAAAAGACCCTGCTGCTGAACATCTGTCCAGCGTGCGGGCTTTGAATTTAACGCGTCAGTGCATCCCCTTCACGCCACGGTGAAAGCTGGCCTGCATAGACCGAAGGGCCCTTTCGATAGTGGGCCGCCTCCTCGAGCGTCTCGACGAACGGCATGTCGGCCGGATACAGCCGCTCACCCCGCGGTCGCGGACCCGCTTTTGATACATGCCCCCACAACGGATGGCCAACCACTTCCTCGGCGATGGCTGCAGCTTCGAGCAGTTTGTCGAGATCGTAGCCGGTCTCGATGCCCATCTCATGGCACAGATCGACGAAGTCTTCGGTAGGTACATGACCAGCGGCACGCCCATTGCCGCAATAAGGACAACCCCCCATACCGCCGATGGACGTGTCGAACTCACGAACCCCCAGTTGCAACGCTTCGTAGTAGCTGGTCAGCGTCACCCCGCGGGTGTTGTGCAGATGGCAGTGAAAATCCGTGATTTCAGGCCAGCGCTCGCGGATTGCGAGCAGTGTTTCGCGCACCTGATGGGGCAGATTCCAGCCCATGGCTTCGAGAAACGACAGACGTTTCACCTTGAAACCCGCGTTGTGCCACTTATCAATCATCAACTCGAGCAGGTTCATACGCTGCGCAAGGCTGAACGGTCCCTCGTAGTTGGAGCCGAACGGGTTTCCGATCGCAACGGCCCCGAATTCAACCTGTGCTTCGCGGGCGGACGCAATCGTCGCATCCATGCCGGCAATCTGCTCAGCCTGGGTACGGTTGTAGTTGCGGCGGGCAAAGGTATCGCAAAGCTCAACGTGGGTGCCGAACCGTTTGGTCCGCACATCGAGTTTTGGATAGTAGGAATCGGCCCGTTCAAAGCCGCGCCGGTTGAAAACGGCGGCCGTGTACCGCACACCGGGCTTGGGTACAAACTGCTCGGCGATCTCGTCGATGCAGGCCATGGACGGCGTCCACTTGGGTGACGCAAACGAACCGATCGAGATGACTTTTGCACCGGTTTCACCCAGCGCATCGAGCAGCCGGAGCTTCTCCGACACCGGTATATCGGCACTCTCGATCTGCAGGCCTTCGCGCATGGTGTCGTCAGTAATGATCACCGACTCGGGCAGCATGCTCATGGATCCCCCCTAACTTGAATGCATGAAGTCAGTATTTATACCCATTGTACCCTTGGCTTGTCGATGCTTTGCCGGTTTCAGCGCGCTTCGATCAGTGCCCGCAGTTCGGCGACCGCTTCTTCGAGCGCTTTCAATCGGGCTTCAACCGCGATGGATTCCTGGGGACGCCCACGTTCTGAAGGCTGCCTGGCAGATTGCGTAGCCGCAGCACTGGTGTCCACCGGCCCACAGAGCAGATGCATGTACTCCGGATCCCGGCGCCCCGGGGTTCGCGGCAGTTCCACCACCACCGGTCCACCCTCGCGATCGATCAGGCTCTGCAAGGTATCGCTCACTGCCTGATTGTCGGCGAAATCATGCAGGCGGCCGCTGTTTGCCCGCAACTCGCCGGGCGTTCGCTTACCGCGCAACAGCAGCACGCAGATCACCGCGAACCCGGCTGCGTCGAACGAATAATCACTGAACGGGGTGTTGCACAGTCTCTGGGTATATTTTTCAACCGCGCTCTTGAAGTTCTCTTCCACGCGAACCAGATGTTTGGTCTCGAGCCCACGCAGTGTGGCCTGCACTTTACCCGGCTCCAGGGCCATCACCGGATCCCGGGAGGATTTCTGATTGCAGGCGTTAGTCAGAGAGTTGAGTGTCATCGGGTAGACTTCCGGTGTGAGGACCGATTTTTCCATCAGTACGCCGATCACCCGGGCCTCGTTTGCCGTCAGTTCTATCGACATTTCTGCTGCGCTGCCTCACCTGTGTAAAAGTGGTTACACTCTAGCCGATCAACTCAGCCGATCAACTGAGCGTTTCAAAGATCACCAACGTCACGCACCGGTCACACACCATGCAACCAATCAACCCGCAACATACTTTCAGTTCTCTGATCTCACAGGTGCAACCATGAAGGAGACTAGCGCAGTACCCGTTGCCGGGAACGGTCTGCTGGGACGCAGATATTTCCTCAAAACCTCTGCCAGTGCAGCAATCGGGGTATCAGCCGCCCTGCTCAGTGCTCGCGCCAGTGCGGCGCAACGCGAAACATGGATGCGCGTACCAGGATCAGGCATGAGTGAGGCCGGCGCGCCCTCCCGGTTTGAGACCCAGTTAAAACGAACGGCCATCGGTGCCCAACCCGGCACTGTGGGGAGCGGCGCATCACGCACACCGCTTGAGCATCTGGACGGAATCATCACCCCGAGTCGGCTGCATTTTGAACGCCATCACAACGGCATCCCCGATATCGACCCGGCGCAACACAAGCTGGTTGTGCACGGGCTGGTGGATCGGCCACTGGCATTCGATCTGGAATCGCTCCACCGTTACAGCCAGGTGTCGCGCATTCAATTTCTGGAATGTTCAGGCAACAGCGGGGCGCTGATCGCGCCGCAACCTCTCAAGGCCAACTGCAGCACGCTCCATGGCCTGATCTCGGGCAGCGAATGGGGTGGCGTTCCGCTGGCCGCCCTGCTTGAAGAAGCGGGTGTTCAAAGCAAAGCCCGCTGGATCGTTGCCGAAGGTGCTGATGCTGCCGCAATGGCAAGGAGTGTGCCGCTGCATAAAGTGATGGACGACGCGATCATCGCGCTTTACCAGAACGGCGAACCACTTCGACCGGCGAATGGTTATCCCATGCGCCTGTTTCTGCCAGGTTGGGAAGGCAACGCCAGTGTGAAGTGGCTGCGATCGATCCACGTAACCGATCAACCGGCCATGACCAAGGATGAGACCTCAAAATACTCAGATCTGCGCGACGATGGCATCGCTGAGCAGTTCACCTTTCCGATGGGTGTGAAGTCGGTGATCACCAGTCCTTCTCCCGGTCTTAAGCTGAATGAACACGGCATCTACCAGGTGAGTGGTCTGGCCTGGTCCGGGGTGGGCGTGATCCGCAGAGTTGAAGTGTCAGCCGACGGCGGGGTGAGCTGGGCAGATGCCGCTCTCGACGAACACGTGCTGCCCAAGTCGCTGACCCGCTTTCGCTGTGCATGGCATTACCGCGGAGCCCCGGCAACCCTGCTCAGTCGTGCAACCGATCAGGCAGGCAATGTGCAACCCACCCGCACGGCCCTCATGCAGGGTCGTGCTCCCGGTTCGATCTATCACTGCAACGCGATCGCGGCGTGGCAGATCGACGCTAACGGCGAGGCGCATCATGTTTATGTCTAACGGTGCATACAGAGCAATGTCTTTTGCAGTTGCGCTCAGTGCCGCGACGACAACGGCGCTCGCATGGTCGGCTGAACAGCCAAACCTCGGTGTGGAGTTGAGTCCGGCTGAGATCGCGGAAATGAATCTCACCGTGCTGCCTGACGGAACCGGCCTGCCCCCTGGATCCGGTAGCGCGGCCCAGGGCCAGACGATCTATGCAGTTCAGTGCGCGGCCTGTCACGGGGTTGAAGGCCAAGGCAACCTCAATGATCGCCTCAGCGGTGGTCACGGCTCACTGTCTTCTGGTGCGCCGGTCAAAACCATCGGCAGCTACTGGCCGTATGCCACCACAGTGTTTGACTACGTCAGGCGCGCAATGCCGTATGCCAGCCCTGGAAGCCTGAGTCCCGATCAGCTCTATGCAGTGACCGCCTATCTGCTGTTTCTGAACGGGATCGTTGATCGCGACCAAACGCTCAACGAAACCAACCTGAACCATATTCAGATGCCTAATCGGAATAACTTCGTCTGGGCGGCAGGTGTGTCTGCCGACTGATCACCACAGACCTGCAAAAGGAAAACTGATGGCAACACTGGCTGACCACGGGGTTTATCACAGCGCTCTCAACGGCCTGCTTGACCTGGCGGGTCTTGAAGGTGAGGCCAACGCAGGACCTTGCGAACCCCTCGCGCTGGATACCCGCTTTTATGCCGCGGAAGGGGCGAGTGCCGCGCTCGGCGCCGGTGCCATCGCAGCCGATGCGCTGATGCGCAGCCGCGGCGGCTCGGCCAGCAACATCAGTCTGCGCACCCGTCATGCCGAAGCATCACTGATGAGTTTTGCCTATTTGAACTTCCACGACGAAGTCCGGGCCGCTCATCTGGCAATCGGTGCCCGCACCCTGTCTTTCCCGCCAGGTTTTTATCCGACGAAGGACGGTCGCTTCATGTTCATGCATCCGGCTTTTGAACATAACGTGCGCGGCCTCACGGATCTGCTTGGGGTGGATGAGCCGCAGCGCATTCCGCAAGCGGTCGCCAACTGGAATGGTGCAGAACTGGAAAACGAAATTGCCAACCGGGGTTTGTGTTCGGCGATGGCAAGATCGGCAGAAGAATGGGATTCATCCGTCGCCGGTAAACTGCTGGCATCGCGACCGGTGGTAGACATTGTGCAGATCGGCGAGGGTTCGCCGGTTGAATTGAGCCGCAAACCGGATCGCCCCTTAAGTACCGTGCGGGTTCTTGATCTGACCCGCATTCTCGCCGGCCCCACCTGCGCCCGCACACTGGCTTCCTATGGCGCGAGTGTTGTGCGCATCGGTGCGGAGCACCTGCCTTCGATACCTCTGTTTGTCGCTGACACCGGTTTTGGTAAGCAGTCAACCTGGCTCGATCTGAGTCGGGCCGATGACGCAGCCCGTTTGAAAAACGCGCTCGCGTCCACTGACGTGTTTTCGCAGGGCTACCGATCCGGCGCCATGGACCGTCTGGGTTTCAGCCCCTTCGATGTTGCGCGGATCAAACCGGGGATCGTTTATGTGTCGATCAACTGCTATGGCCACGAAGGCGGATGGCGAACCAGACCAGGCTGGGAACAACTCGCCCAGACCGTATCGGGCATGGCCATAACCCATGGGGGTGATCGCAAGGGTCCACCTGAGCTGCAACCTGCTGCCGTCACTGATTATTCGACCGGTTACCTGGCTGCCTACGGTGCCATGGTAGCGCTTGCCCGTCGCCAGGAAATCGGCGGCAGTTACTGGGTAAGAGTGTCGCTCACGCGAACCGCACAATGGTATCGATCACTTGGTTATCGCAAGTCGATCGATGCCGCCCCCATCGTCGACGATGATCTGGGGTTGATGCGATCGACCATGAATACACAGTGGGGTTCAGTGGACTACCTGCATCCCCCGGTTCAGCTCAGCAATGCCCCGGTCGGCTGGGATCTACCACCGGTCGCCCTCGGCAGTCATCCTGCGGCACTGGACACATGACAGGTCAGGTGCTTGCGCCACCGGCATCCTCCGCGGCCTTTAGTTTGTTGAAAAGACGCGCCCGGTCCGTGTCGTAGCGCCGTCCGGCAAAATAAAACAACGGTATCGCAGAAAACGAGATCGCCGTGAACCACAACAGTGCGGTGGTATAGGGTTGATCTGCGCCCTGGCCGATCAACCAGTCGACGTAAACACCTGCAGCACTCACGCCGATCGCCACACCGCCCATATTGAGCAGAAGGATGTAGAACGCCACAACAGTTGCCCGGATCTCAGGCGGCACCAGTTCCTGAACGGTTGAAAAAGTCGGGCCGTAAAAACACCCCAGTTGAAAAAATCCTACGAAAACACCGACCCAGAACCAGGCTGTATCGGGATCAACCAGCCGGTAGACAACGTTCACGGGCGCTAAAACCAGCATGATCCAGAACAGAAACATCGGTCTTCCGATCCCGGTCCTTTTCAGAAACCAGTCGCCCCCGATGCCACCGAACAGATTCCCCAGAATGCCGGCTGAAATGCCTATCCAGCCGGTGATCTGAGCAATTTCAGCACGATCGAAACCTCGTTCCTGCACATACCAGAGCTGATCGAAGGTGGCCGCACCGAGAATGAAGTGAAATGCCACGCCGCCACCAATCGTCATGCTTAATGCCGGTGATGCTTTGAGTGCTGCAAGCAGGGTTGCAATGATCTCCCTGAAAGTCTGCCGGGGGGGTGGCGCGGCCACATCTTTGAGATGTTGCCGCGGCGTCTCACGCATGAACAGCATGACCACGGCAAAAACCACACCGAGGCTCCCCAGCAGATAAAAGCAGTTCCGCCAGCCAATTGCCGGACCGAGATAACCCACCACGAGCAGGCTTGCCCCAACACCAATCGGCACGCCCATATAGTAAAACCCGGAGGCAAAGCCTAACCGGTTGCTTGGAAAACGATCGGCAAGAAGCGACATTGATGTGGGTGTCATGATCGACTCACCCACACCAATGAACATCCGCGGTATCGCCATAGACACAAATCCACGTGCGGCACCAGACAGCGCCGTGAGAATACTCCAGGCCGCCAGACCAAAAGCAATCAGCCGGGTTCGGTTGACCGTATCGGCAAGCACGCCCATAAACAGACCCGCCGCGGAGTAAAAGAACAGGAAAAACAAACCCGTCAACAAGCCGAACTGCGTGTTCGACAAACCCAGGTCAGGAACGATGAAATTAGCAAAGCTTGCAAGCAACTGGCGGTCAACAAAGTTCATGACGTTGAGCAGCGTCAGAAAACCCAGAAACAAATAGCTACCTGAAGATATTTTTTCGTTATCGTTCATTCCGCCTCTCTATATGTATGAGTCTATATGGATGAGAAAACCAGCACCGGTTCTGTCTGCCTGTAACCAATCAGATCAGAGCCCTGCACAACAAAGCGTTCTGCTTGTTCCAGCGCCTGCAGATATCGCGGTTCGATATCGTCCTCACCACAGGCCATCATCGTGCTCATCATGGGACCAAAGGTGAATTGCTCACCGTGGATTTCGAAGGACCCATTAAAAACATTGCACCCGCCAAAGCCGTGGATTCTGCCCTCTTCTTCCATAAACGTAATGAATGCGACCTTCTGCCCTTCGGCGAAGGTGACCGTCTCACCATTAACTTCCCGGAGCAGCCATTTTGTTCCAAACAAAGTCATTGATGCCTCATCTGTCTGCGCGGTCTGCGGTTCGATACTGGCCGCGATGGGGCTGCCTGATGACTCAACCGCAGGGGTTTCCCCCGGCTTAACTGATTGCTCCCCTTGATCGCAACCTGCCAGAACAAACAGGGCTACCGTGCCTGACAAAGCAGACAACACAACAACTCGATTTAGATTGAACATGGCTCATCCTTAAGATATTTGTGTGCAAGTCTGTCCAGGTCTGAAGGCTTGATCTGCGCCTGCAACCCCAGAGCCACAAGCCTCGTCGTCTGGCCAGCTGATGCACCTGCATCAATGATCTGAGTGCGTACTCCAACCCGTTGCACCAGCTTCCGGGTGCCATCGTTCAGACAAACATACCCTTTTAGACGCAGGACCTGAAACGGCAGAGCATCGAGAAAAGCCTGCAGGTTACCCAAGGTGGTGACCTGGCCCGTCTCATATGACCAGCTGATGTAACTTGCGTGCCGATGGTCAGGATCGTCAGATACCGTGGGCTTCGAAATCTCGCTTTCCGTGCGCGCCCCCAGGACCAGCTCAACCGGAAGATTACATCGCGACGTTGGCACCACACTCGCCTGCGGCGCCAGGTCGCGCAGCCATTCAGCGAGCGCGTCCAGATCACCTTCAACCAGGTCAATCTTGTTCAAAATGATCAGGTCTGCCGCTTTGAACTGGCGACGAACGCTCTGGGCTACGTATTTGTCGTCGGCCTTTCTGCGCACCGTTTCAGCATCGGCCAGAACGATCAGGCCGTTAGGCCTGAGACCCTGTAGATAGCCGTAGCGGGTCAGTACCGCCACATCTGCAACACCACTCGCCTCCAGCAGAATATGATCCGGGCCGGTTGCGAGAATTTCATCCAGCGCATCTTCGATGCCGCTCGACAGACCACAGCACACACAGCCATTGGTCAGGCTGATCTTGCGATCATCGGCACTTTCGATCAGATCAGCATCGATGTTGATGGCACCAAAGTCGTTAACGATCAGACCCAGCCGTGCTGCGTCTGCGTGTTTTAACAGATGGTTGATCAGCGTGGTCTTACCAGCGCCAAGGTAACCACCGATGACCGTAAACGGGACCGATCGCGTGAGATCTGCGGTCAATTTAAGAAAGTGCCTGATAAACGACACCACCAACAACGGTACCCCAGACGCGGATATCGCGAATACGGATGGGTGCTACATCCAGAGGCGATTCTTCAAGGATGGCGAAGTCGGCCCGTTTACCCGCCTCGAGTGAACCGATCTCGTGGTCCATGTGCAGCTGATAGGCCGCCCCGATGGTGACTGCTTCAAGCGCATCAGCGGCAGAAATTTTTTCAGCCTCACCGAGGACTCGGCCCTTCGGCGTGAGCCGATTAACCGCACACCACATGGTGTGCAGGTGCCCGAGCGGTGTGACCCCGGCGTCCGAATGCAGCGAAAAGCGCACACCCTCTCGACGGGCTGACGCACATGGCTCCAGGCCATTCGCACGCTCCGGACCGACTGTGCGTTCATAGTGCTGATCACCCCAGTACCACAGATGATTGGCAAAGAAATTCGCGCAGATGCCGAGCCTGGCCATTTTCCGGAGCTGCGCTTGCGTGGTCAGCTGCGCATGGGTGATGGTGTGACGATGGTCGAGCCAGGGATCGTCGCGCAGAATGGCTTCTATGGTCTCGATGGCGAGATCTTCGGTCTGGTTACCGTTGCAATGCATGTGCACATTGAGACTGGCCCGGTGAAACGGCTCGATCCAGTTGCGCAACTGCTCCGGCACCGTGAGCAACTGGCCGTGGTCTTCGCCGGTCAGGTAACCGGGTTCGTTGAGCATGGCGGTCCAACCCTGGATGGATCCGTCCAGAATGAACTTCACGCCCGGAAACCGGAGTTTGGCGCTCTCTTCTTTGCGCAATTCCACAAACCGTTCTGCCGCCGCTTCGAAGTCAGCATCCGCACCTGGCATCGCCGGTATGTTGTACATCACGATGCGTGCTGGAAACGCAGGCGCATTAACAACCCGCTTCCACATATCCAGCGATTTTGGATTCAGGATTACTGATCCGGCCAGGTCAGTAACCGTGGTAATCCCCTCGTTACACGCAGCCTGACCGAACTGGACCAGCGCTTCTTCGGTCTGATTGCGGCGCATCACAGCACGATAACCCGTCGCGCAGAGGGCCATGGCCGGAGGTTCGCGCAGTTCTCCGTTCAATCGCCCGTCAACATCGCGACCCAGACCCTCAACGTTCAGATTGTCATTCACACCGTCGCGATCAAGCATGGCAGTATTGACCGTGGCCAGATGACCACTTGCGTGATGCAGAAAGATCGGGCGGCTCAGCGACACCAGGTCGAGATCATCACGACTCAGACGCGGGTGGTCGTCGGCAAAATAGATGGGATCAAAACCCCTCGCTACCAGCGGCTCGTCAGGATCATCCAGCGCTGCATCGGCAATCTTCAACGCAGCGATCAGATCAGCATAGCTTCTGATCCCAACTGCAGTGGAACCATCTGGCAGACGTCGATCAAAATACCCCATGTAAGGCATCAGGCCACTGGCCCCTTCCATGACATGGGCATGTGCCTCCACAAAGCCCGGGCAGATGACGTGGTTCTTAAACCTGTTATCGAGCGTGTATTCACCCCAGACGGCGACTTCTTCAAGACTCCCGACACCGAGGATTAATCCATTCCTGACCGCGACATGAGTGCCCGATGGGTTAGACGGGTTCATGGTCAGCACTTGTGCTGCCTGATAAATAGTAATGCTCAATGGTTTACGCTCGATGCACGATCACCGGCAGATCGGTAATGCCGTTGATAAAACTCGACCGCAGATAGCGGGGCTCGCCAACCACCTCCACACGTTTGAACCGTTTCAGAATTTCTTCCCAGATGATCTTGAGCTGCATTTCCGCCAGCCGATTGCCTACACAGCGGTGCACACCAAAACCAAAGGACAGATGCGCGCGTGCATTGTTACGATCGATCAGGAACCGGCCTGCGTCAGGAATCGCCTGTTCGTCACGATTCCCCGACAGATACCACATCACCACCTTGTCGCCTTTCCTGATGTTTTTGCCGCTTAATGTCACATCCTCCATGGCAGTGCGGGCCATGTGGGCCACCGGCGACTGCCAGCGGATGATTTCCGAAACCATATTCGGTATCAGGGACGGCTGACGATTAAGCTTGGCGTACTGGTCGGGGTGTTCATTAAGCGCAAGAACGCCACCCGATATGGAATTCCGGGTAGTGTCGTTACCACCAACAATCAGCAGCAGGATATTCCCCAGGTATTCGTTGGGTGGCATGTTACGGGTGCTTTCGCCGTGCACCAGCATCGAGATCAGATCGGTACCGGGCTCACTCTGACCCTCGCGTTCCTTCCAGACGGCGTCAAAATATTCCCAGCATTTCCACAGCTCGGCAAAGCCCTGTTCCGGGGTCTCGAAATAATCAGGATCGCCCAGGCGCTCAACCGTATCTGACCAGTAGATCACCTTATGCCGGTCTTCCTGGGGGATGTCGAACAGTGTCGCCAGCATCTGACCTGTCAATTCAACCGACACAGAGCGAACCCAGTTGAACTCTTCACCGATCGGCAGACCGTCCAGGATCAACCCGGCCCGCACACGGATGAGGTCTTCCAGTTCTGTGAGGTAGCGGGGTGAAAACTTCGGCGCCACCACCATGCGCTGCTCATCGTGTTTTGGCGGATCCTGCATGATGAACATGGGCAGATGAAACGGCGTGTCGGTGTCGGGATTCGCCTGACCTCCGAGCCGTATGCCGCCATTAACGATGTCTGACGAAAAGTGCTTTTCATGGGTGTCGACAAACTTGCAGTCATCAAACCGGGTGATCGACCAGTACGGTCCAAACTGGCTTTCTTCGGTTTTGTTTACCGGCGACTCCGCCCGCAGTCGCTCGAAGTACGGCATTACCGTGCGCGCTTCGAACAGATCCGGGTGCGCAGGGTTGAGTTTTTCCAGCGGGATCTCCCACGGATCCTGGTTTACATCAATGGACCAGGCATCGCGGTTCTGCCGGTTGGACGATCGCATGTATTCTTCGGAGGTTTCGGGGGAGTCTGCCATGACACTTCCTTTGCAGCTGAATTTCTGACCTTCGAATATACATCAGCGGCTCAAATTAGATGCAGGCTGGTGCAAACGGGTTTTAAACGCCCTTCAGCGCTACCGCAAGCGGGTAGTAATCGGCTTTGCGACCACCACAGATTTCCGCAGTGAGCTTTGCAGCGGTAGCCGGTGGCAATTCCGCGCACAGTGTTTTGAGTACCCGATTCGCTTCGGCTGATATCCCTTTGCTCTCACCGGCTTCGAGCACACAGACAAATTCACCACGGACCTGATTGTTGGCCCGCAGTTGCTCGAGCAGGTCCGCGGGTCGACCTGCCAGGCAGGTTTCAAAAAGTTTGGTCAACTCTCGACCGATCATCAGCCGCCGCTCGGGTGCTAATTCATTAAGAACCGCAAGCGTCTCTTCGATGCGGTGCGGTGCCTCAAAAAAGACCACCGCGCAGGTCAGATCCAGCAACTCGGTGAGCCTGGCTTTGCGGGTGGCACTGCGCGCGGGAAGAAAACCAACAAAACGATAGTCCTGCGCAGGCAGCGGGCACACAGACAAAGCCGCACTGACTGCGCTTGCACCCGGTATGGGGACCACCCTGATGCCCTCCTGCCAGGCGCTTCGAACCAGCTCAAAACCCGGATCCGACACCAGCGGTGTACCCGCATCCGACACCAGGGCAATGTCCTGCCCGGCTTTCAGTTTTTCGATCAAGATCGGTCCGACCTGGTTTTCGTTGTGATCGTGCAAAGCGGCAAGATCGCGTCGCGGTATCCCCAGATCTGATAACAACCGTCCGGTCCGTCTGGTATCCTCGGCGGCGATTGTCTCAACACTGGAAAGGACGCTGACTGCTCGACGGCTGAGGTCGTCGAGGTTTCCAATCGGTGTCGCTACTTCATAGAGAATTCCGGACATGTCCCTGCGAACCATTGGCCTAACGTTTCTCATTGTCGCAATGTCCGGGTGTCAAAGCACCCCGGTTGGACCGTCAATTCAAGAAGACGACGAGATCGTGCGATCGGTGGGCGCCGATACGTTGATGCGCCGGGCCAGCAGAGCGCAAGGTGCCGAAGCGGCACAACTCTATCTGCAGGCAGCCCAGGCATTTCGTCTAGCCGATGACCCAGATGGCATGGACCAGGCCCTGAGCCAGATTGACACCGCTGCCCTGCCTGCACCCCTTCACAGTTTTTACTACCTGCTGCGCAGCGAGGTGGCATTCGCCCACAACGACTGGTTGGCCGCGCAGTCAGCTCTCACCCGGGCGACCAACACCCTGCAGAGGGGTGACCCACATACCGCTGAGCTGTACGCACACATCGCTTCCCTGTGCATGCAGCGAAACGATCCAATCTGTGCGGCCAATGCATTGATCGATCAGAGTCTGGCTGGCGAAGCTCAACTGACATCGGCGCACAACGACCAGATATGGCATCTGATGGACCAGGTTTCCGGAACGATCCTCACTTCCCTGGCGGGCGAATCTGACAGGCATGCCGCCTGGTGGCAGCTCAAGGCACGTCTGTCGAGCAGTTTTTCCATCGCCGAGCAACGCCGCCGTCTGGCACAGTGGAATGCCGACTTCCCCGATCACCCATTACTGAATCCCCCACCACAGGCGTTAGACACCCTTGTTGCTCTGGCATGGAAACCCCGGCAAATCGCCCTGATTCTGCCGTTACAGGGAGTCTTTGCGAACGCAGGTAAATCAGTTCGAGACGGGTTCATCAGTGCCTACCTGTACGACACAGACCCTGACAAACCAACAGTGCGGATCTACGACAGTCAGGCCGAACCGCTGCCATTGCTGTACGAGCGCGTGTTGAATGACGGCTGCGACATGATCGTCGGCCCGCTCACAAAAACCATGGTGGATGCATTCAACGATCTGAACCCTGAGATCCCGGTTCTGGCGCTGAACTACCTGGACGGCAATGTCGCTGCCGCCAACCTGAAACAACTGGGTCTTGCCATCGAAGATGAGGCCGAGACGGTTGTCGACCGGTTGCTCCAATCCAATGCAGATTCGATCCTGGTTCTGCACAGCGAAGCCGACTGGTCCCGTCGCGCCGCAGAACACGTTGCTGCACACTGGCCTTATGCCATTGTCACTCAGGGTTTTAAGGATCTGAAAACCGTTACCGAAGCGGTTGGTGGCGCCATGCTTGTAGATGCCAGTCAGGATCGCTTTGACGCACTCCAGCAACTGCTGGGTGAAGATCTGGAATTTCTGCCACGCGCCCGCAAAGATCTGGATGCGGTTGTGGTGTTTGTTTCCAACATCGAAGCGAACGCCGTGGTCCCTGCGCTCAAATACCACTTTGCCGACGACCTGCCGGTTTATGCAAGCTCTCAGGTCGCGCGTGAAGCACGGTCAGAAATCGGGCTTGATATCCTGGGCGGTTTTCAGATCTGCGATATGCCATTCAACCTGCTGGACAGTCCTTTCAAAAAAGAACTGACACAGGTGTTCAATCTGGGAGCCGATAATCTGACGCCCCTTTACGTTCTTGGTGTTGACGCCTACAGCGTCAGCAATCAACTGATGCTCCTGACTTCCGACCAACCTCGTCTGCTGGCAAACACCGGCGAGCTGACGATGAATGATCAGGGTCAGTTTCGTCGCGAACTCGTCTGGGGATACATTTCCCAAGGCGAACTCCGACCGGTTCCAGTAGTGGTAGATCAGCCTATCGGTCTGTGAACAGCCGACAGACAGGTCAATGGGCCGAGGGCCTGGCTCTGGACTATCTGACCGACAAGGGTCTGCACCTGGTAGAACGGAATTTTCAATGCCGCGTCGGTGAACTGGATCTGGTGATGCTTGATCAGCAGATACTGGTATTTGTCGAAGTACGCTATCGACGAAACGACCGCTACGGTTCAGGTCTCGAAACCATCACTTTCCGCAAACAGCGCACACTCCTTCAGGCGGCAAGGTTTTACCTGCTCCGCACACCACAGTACGCCCATGCGGCGAGCCGATTTGACGTCGTGTCGGTCGGCGGTCCAAACTACGCGCCGTCGTTTCAATGGACACGAGGTGCATTTGCCGAATGACAAGTCCGCAGTTTAGTTACAGACCCCGCTTTTCTATTCTCTCAATCCTTCTAAGCTTCAGCCTGTGTGCCTGCGCATCTTTTTCCAGCGACCCCCGCGACCGGACACCGGGTGCTGTCATCGACGATCAGATACTCGAATCGTCAATCAAGCGTGCGATCAAAGACAGCGACGACGGTTTTGATGATGCCCGCATCTCGGTTGTCAGCTATAACGGTATTGTGCTGCTGGTGGGTCAGGTCGCAACCGACGGTCTCAAAGCGAAAGCACAAACGGTTAGTGAGGCAGTGCGAAACGTTCGTACGGTGCACAACGAACTTCAGGTCAGTGCACCGATCTCGTTTCTGGCACGAACAAACGACTCATGGATTACCTCTAAGGTAAAAACCAAGTTCGCTGTTTCAGGTGATGTGGATGCAGATGCCTTCAAGGTGGTCACTGAAGACGGATCGGTTTATCTCATGGGTCTTATCCCACGTTCGCAGGCGCTACGGGCGGTAGACGTGGCAGCTACGGCTTATGGTGTTCAGCGAATTGTGAAGGTCTTCGAATACCTGGACTGAGCCACGCAATCGGCTATTTGATGACCTTCAGATGGCCTTTAGGGGATTTAGGTTTGGCGGTCGCGTCGGTCGCAGTTCTGGTGGGTGACGGATCTTTTTCTTGGCGCTGACTGACGGCCGCTTGATCAGCCTCTTTATCGCTTCCTGCTACTGCTTTGGCCTCTGCCTTTTGCTCTGGCTTTTGCTCTATGTCAAACATCATTCCATCGCCGCTTTCCCGCGAGTAGATCGCCGAAACGCTGCCCATTGGTGCAGAAACCCGCCAGGACTGACCGGAGAATCGCCCATCGAACGATATTCCTGCCTGGTCGACGAGCAGATTCCGAACCGCCGTTGGCGAGATGTTGAGCACAATCTTTCCGTTCTCGACGCGATCGCGTGGCACCACCACATCGTCCCCGGTCACCGCCACAATCAGGTAGGGTGTTTCTCCGCTGTCCACAATCCACTCGTAAAGCGCGTTCAGCAGATAGGGACGTTTGTTGAGCACCTGAGGCGGGCGCTACTCGCGCATCTCAAGTTCAGCCTCTGTGAGGCTGGCCCGGAAACACTCACGCTCAAAGATCATCTGCATGTACTTCTGCAGCGGCTTTGTGGATTTTTCCGGCAGCGTGATGCCAATTTCAGGTAACCGCCACAGGATCGGTGCAACGCAACAATCCACCAGGGTAAAGTCATCATTCATGAAAAACGGTTTTTCACTGAAGATCGGTGCGATGGAAATAATGCTTTCACGAAGTTCCTTGCGGGCCTTTTCGATCACGGTCTCTCTGCCCTTGCCGGTCATCAGCAGATCGACCTTTTTGCTCCATTCCTTTTCTACACGGGTTATCCACAAACGGGACAACGCACGCTGCACTGGATACACAGGTAACAGCGGCGGGAAACCGCTCGTCGAGATACTCCATGATCACATTTGCTTCGTATAGCACCAGATCACGATCCAGCAGGGTGGGTACACTGTTGTACGGATTGATCTCCGCCAGATCTTCCGGCTTGTTGTTACCATCTACGTCCACTACGTCAACGCTGACACCTTTTTCTGCCAGAACCATACGCACACGGTGCGAGTAATGATCTCTGGCATCGGAAAAGAAAGTCATAGAGGATCTTTTTGTCACTAAGCTCATACTCTAACTCGAGGGCTATTGATTGAGAGGCGCGCGGACCAACATGACCGTGCGCCAACGTTTTAGTGCGTCAGTGGATGTCCTTCCAGATTTCGCGGTTCAACAAGTATGTGAACACACCTAGAATGACCAGAAATATCAGAACGAACAGACCGGTGCGCTGACGCTCCAGCCTGGCTGGTTCACTGACGTAGTACAGAAAATTCACCAGATCATAGACCGCCTGATCGAATTTCTGTTCGCTGTACACACCGCTGCCTTCCTCTACCACGAGCTTTGAGCACACTTCGCTACCTTCCACCATCTTTCGCTCAGTGCAGGTCTGAACGCCTTGCAGATCCTGCATAACGTTAGGCATGCCAACGTTGGCAAAGACGGTGTTGTTGACGCCGAACGGACGACTGTCGTCGATATAAAACGTCTTCAGGTAGTTGAAGACCCAATCGGGACTGCGTGCGCGCGTCACCATCGTCAGATCGGGTGGCGGACCACCGAACCAGTTTTTCGCAAGCTCCGGATCCATCGCTGTGGTCATCAGCTCACCGATTTTCTGACCGCTGAATATCAACTGCTCAAGCGCGATTTCATGCGGTATGCCCAGATCATCGGCGGTTCGCTCATAGCGTTGAAACATCAACGAATGACAGCCGATGCAGTAGTTCATGTAGAGCTTCATACCGTTCTGCAGGGACGGCTTATTCTCGAGATCAGGATCGAAATCTTCCATTGGCCACGGCGACGACGATGCGGCAAACGCAGCAGAAGGGAGAATAAATACCAGCAGTAAAAGTAGTTTGCTCATTTTTCGTGCTGACCCGGTCACTCTATTCTCTCCGGCACAGGGGTGGTCTTCTCGACCCGCGTATACCAGGGCATCAGCACAAAGTAGGCAAAATAGAGCATGGTGCACACCTGCGCCATGATCGTCGCAGCGGGTGTGGGTGCAACGGTCCCGAGGTAACCGAGAATGAAGAAGCTGATCACGAAAATAACCAGCATGACTTTGGAGATCATGCCTTTGTTCCTGATCGGGCCGACCTTACTGCGATCGAGCCAGGGAAGGAACGCGGGTACCGCGATCGCACCGACCATGACCACGAAGCCCCAGAACTTTGCCGGCACGCCAAAGAGCGGATAAGTTGCGGCACGCAACATGGCGTAGAACGGTGTGTAGTACCAGACTGGTGCAATGTGGTCCGGCGTCTTCAGCGGATTGGCCATCTCAAAGTTCGGTTTTTCAAGGAAATAACCGCCCATCTCCGGCATGTAGAAAACCACGATGCAGAACAGGAACAGGAACACCACCGTTGCGTGGATGTCGTGGGTGACCGTGTAAGGCCAGAACGCGACCCCATCCAGCGGTTTGCCGGTCGAGTCTTTGTGTTTCTTGATGTTGACACCATCTGGCGCGGTGGAACCAACGTGGTGAAGCGCAACGAAGTGAATGAAGACCAGGATCACCAGCACCAGGGGTAACGCCACTACGTGCAGCGAGAAGAAGCGGTTGAGAGTGATTTCTGACATCAGAAAGTCACCGCGGAACCACTCCATGAGGTCGGGCCCGATGAACGGGATCGCCCCCACCAGCGAAACGATAACCTGCGCGCCCCAGAAAGACATGTTGCCCCAGGGCAGCAGATAGCCGAAAAATCCTTCGGCCATGAGTACCAGAAAGATCGCCATGCCGATCAACCACAAGAGCTCCCGTGGCTTGCGGTACGAGCCGTACATGAGACCGCGGAACATGTGCAGATAGACGATGATGAAAAACGCGGATGCGCCAGTTGAATGCAGGTAACGCAGCAGCCAGCCATACTCGACATCGCGCATGATGTACTCAACGGAGGCAAACGCACCGTCCCCACTGGGCACATAGCTCATGGTGAGCCAGATACCGGTCAGCAGTTGGTTGACCAGAACAATCGTTGCCAGCCAGCCCATCAGATACCAGAAGTTGTGGTTCTTCGGGGCATAGTATTTGGAAAGGTGGTACTCCCAGGTCTCGGTGGCCGGAAAACGCTCGTCCAGCCAAACCATGAAACCTGTCAACATCTGCGGGATCTTACCCGGTGGTTGCTGCTGCATCAGGCGGCTCCCTCCATTTCACCGATCACCACCGTATTGGGACCGTCAAAGCGATAGGGCGGTACTTCAAGGTTGTCGGGCGCCGGAACCCCTTTGACAACACGGCCAGCCAGATCAAATTTTGAGCCGTGGCAGGGGCAGAAAAAACCACCCTGCCAGTTGTCATCGAATGACTCGGGTTTAATTTCGCCGTAGTACTTGGGAGAACAGCCCAGGTGCGTACACAGACCCAGATAGATGCCTATTTCAGGCCGTTCGGATCGCCAGGAATTCCTGGCAAAATCCGGCTGCATCTCGAGATTGTCTGATTCAGGATCAGCAAGATTGGTTGCGCATGTCTTCAGCCGCTCAAT
>JAQBYL010000512.1 GCA_027622495.1 Pseudomonadota bacterium | reverse complement strand
TGGCGGTGGTGAAAGCCATCGACATTGCGGGCATTCCAATCGTCGGGAAACTGCTGGCGTATTTCATCCACGGTCAGACCGGACCAGGCCCCACAGTCACGCTCCATCAACCGCTCATCAAAGTTGAGCGGCGCATTCACCAGAGAATTCACAATATTGGCAGTCTCACGCGTACGGCCCGATGGTGAAACCACAAATGCATCTATCGGATCCACACCGCGCAGAACGTGGCCGTGCACTTTTGCCTGCTCCCGACCTCGCTCGGTAAGCGGCGAATCAAGCCTACCCTGCATGCGCGCCTGGGTGTTCCACACGGTTTCACCGTGGCGCAGTATGTAGAGCGTTTTCAACGCGAGTGCTGCCGAGCCGCTGACGGGTCAGTCATCGGACGTGCGATAGTCGCCGAACTGCTTATCACGTTTTGACAGCGCTTGTGTGAGCCCTTTGTGCAACTCTTTCATGTGTTCCTGGGTGGAGCGGGTAAAGGTTGCAAGCTGCTGCATTTCGGTCCCGGCACGGATACCGGCGCGGATGCCCATGGCGTCCATCTGCCGGTGAACGGCCCGCTTGTTGATCTGCTGTAAGTCTGTAGGTGTCAGCGCCACCCGCTCGGCAATATCCAGAACCGCCGACTCAAGCGAACTTTCTGGAAACGCACGATTGGCAAAACCGGATTGCACGGCTTCAAGCCCGCTCATGTGATCCCCGGTGAGCATCAGTTCCATGGCGCGTCGCAAACCCACTATCCATGGATAGAACTGGTTATCAGGCGGTGAGATTGAACGAACCACCGGGTAGCCGATCTTTGCATCCTCTGCGACGTAAACAAGATCACAGGCAGTCGCAAGCTCTGTGCCGCCGGCGAGGCAATAGCCGTGCACCTGCGCGATCACCGGTTTGGCCAGATCCCAGATTTTGAAGAAGCCTTCAACAACGTGCCGAGGCCAGTTCGAAAGACCCCCTGCAGTATAGAAAGGCTGGTTCTCCGCCACATTTGACTGCAGATCGTACCCGGCAGAAAAACAAGTGCCCGCACCGCGAAGCACCGTGACTCGAATTGAGTCGTCCTGATCAGCAGCTTCAAGTGCATGAAACAACTCGGTGCGCAGTTCGTTCGACAGCGGATTACGCTTCTCCGGCCGGTTGAGAGTAATTCTTCTGACACTCGGCCGCGGTTCATCAACAATGATCTTCAGATAGGGTTCTGACATGGTCTGGCGCTCCTTCAAATTAATGTATGTGTAGTGGGCTGCCGGTTATCGAAGCGTGAACTGGTCAGCGGTAAACGCATTAAACGTCCGCTGAACCGCTTCAGGTGAGGCCGCCATCGGCGCCACAATGTGGGTATGCACGCCGCCATCGGCATCGGCCTGAATCCGCTCACGCACTTCGTCTTCATTGCCGATGATGGCAATTTCGTCGATCAACTCATCGGTTAGGGCACCACCTGTTTTGGCACGGTCTTTCGCCGCCCACCCCTGCGTGATCGTGTCTGCAGCTGCACCGTGACCGGACCAGGCCAGAAATTTGTTGTACACGGGTGTTGCGTAATAAGGTGCAAACGCAGCGCGGAACAGGTTGCGCCCTTCTTCTTTATCATCAGTCACCAGGATCATCGCACGGTTGACTATCTCAACGTCTTCCAGACGCTTGCCGGCCCGCTCGGCACCGATCCGGACATGGGCCATCATTTTTGGCAAGCTACTCTTCGGCCACAGGTTAAAGATCACGCCATCACCGACTTCGGCCGCCATTTCGATCATCTTGGGCCTGAGCGCCGCGATATAGATCGGTGGGGGATTTTTGAGCGGCGCCTGCCGATAGCCTTTGCTGTAGAGGGTGGTCAGATCGAAATCGGATTTCTCGCCGGCAAGCATGGATCTGACCATGAGGGCGGTCTCTTTAACCCGTGTCACCGGCCGATCCAGGGCGATACCGTTCCAGGCGCCCATGATTGTCTGGCTCGAGGAGCCGAGACCCATGATAAAGCGCCCGGGCAACACCTGCGCCAGCACATTGGCAGACGCCGCCAGCACCGCCGGGGTGCGCGTGTAGACCGGTGTGACCGCAATGCCGATGCGCAGATTGCGTGCGTGATGGGCGACCGCTGCTACCTGCGTAATGCTGTCTGGCGCACCGGAGTCGCTGAACCAGGCATCCGGATAGCCGTTGTCTTCGGCCCACTTCATCCGCGCGATCGTCTCTTCGAGGCTGGGTCCGGCGGGTAGGGTTACCGCCATGCGTCTGGCCAATGCCATTTGTGTCTCTCCTTTTCTTGTGTGTGACTCTTGCGTGTGACTCTTGCGTGTGACAGACCTGCCGCAAATGGCCATTCAGATAATCTGCCTGAACGAGGAACCCTTTGCGTAAAGTCTGCGGATCGTAGAGATTCGCATTTTGCGACGGGCCATATCAAGCCGTATCCTCTCCGCCACCATTTGAGAGGGTGCGACATGAGTGATGTGGAACTGACAGCGGTGCGCGAAGGTCACCGTTTTGACGAAACGGCGTTGACCGCCTACATGCGTGAACATGTGGAAGGCTTCGAGGGGACGCTCAAAGTCCGTCAGTTCGAAGGAGGTCAGTCCAATCCGACCTTTCAACTGCAGGCGTCGTCCGGGACCTACGTGCTGCGTAAACAACCTCCGGGCGAACTGCTGCCGTCGGCGCACCAGGTCGATCGGGAGTATCGGGTGATGAAAGCGCTGCACAACACGGATGTGCCGGTGCCCAGGATGTACTGTCTGTGCGAAGACCTCGCCATTCTCGGCACCAAGTTCTACATTATGCAGATGGTCGAGGGACGCCTTTACAACCAAACCCGGCTGCCAGGTCTGAACCCGGCGGAACGCCGGGCG
>JAQBYL010000511.1 GCA_027622495.1 Pseudomonadota bacterium | reverse complement strand
GACGCTTAACGGACGCTCGAAACGTGAACCCGGTCTAAACGGCGATTTGGCTAAAACTGCATACTGCGGCTCTAATAGTGCCACACGTATGTTGATTTTATGGATGCAACGAGCCTGCAGACCACACTGGTCGAGCTGGGTAAAACCAACAGCCCTCTGATCCAATGCGCCACAAAACAGGCGTGGAACGTGGTGCGCATTGCCAATTTTGGCAAGATACCAGACATAGATATCTCTAAAGTTGCTCTGGTGGTGTCTCACGATGGCTTGCCCAAAGGGGTCAGAAACCAGTATCCACAGGCGCTGATCGTCTCAGAAACTCCTTCCGCCCACGCAGATCTGTCAATTGATGCAACTGCCAGCGACGATGTATTTGAACAGTTGCTCAATCATGCGCAGGCGCACTGGCAGCGCGCCATCATGGTCAACCAGCTGGTTCGCGAACTCGGCACTCGGCGCCAGCGGATGCACCAGCTTTCCGAAATTGGCATCGCGCTGTCGGCCAGAATGGGTTTTGATGAGCTTCTGCGGACCATCCTGACAGAAGCGCGACGCATAGCCGGGTGTGATGCCGGCTCTCTGTATCTGCTGTCAGAAGAGGGCGACCAACGGCGTCTGGTGTTCAAGCTCGCTCAGAACGACTCCATTGATGTCCCTTTTGTTGAGGCGCATCTGCCTCTAACTTCCGAATCGCTGGCAGGTTATGTAGCGATCTCTGGTGAAGAGCTGCATATCGCAGATGTCTACAGCTTGCAGCCTGACTGTCCGTATTCTTTTAATCGCACATTTGATGAGCAGATGGGTTACCGAACCCAATCCATGCTGGTTCTGCCCATGCGGAACGACCGTCACGAAGTTGTGGGGGTTCTGCAGTTTATCAACCGCATTCATCAGGCGGATCTACGCAGTGCGCCTGAAGTGGTTGGTTTTAACGAGGAAATTTCAGAGTTGTTGCGAGCCGTCGCGAGCCAGGCGGCGGTCTCGATTCAGAAGAACACCCTGATTCACAACATCAACAATCTGTTTGAAAGTTTTGTTCACGCATCGGTAAAAACCATCGAACGCCGGGATCCGACCACCAGCGGACACTCGTTCCGCGTGGCGGATACCACGGTCAAATTGTTGTTGGCTCTGCCTCGCTCGGGTATCCCCCGGTTTCGCGACTTGCGTTTTTCGGAAGAGAACATCCGCGAAGTCCGTTACGCAGCTCTACTGCATGATTTCGGCAAAGTCGGTGTTCGCGAGAACGTGCTGATCAAGGCACGCAAACTCTCCGACGACCGTGTAGAAGTGATTCGCTTCCGTATGGAACTGCAGAAAGAAAGACTGCGCAGACAAGCGGTTGAGCGGGAACTGAAGTTGCTCCATCACGGCACAGAGCCGCTTTCTGTTCTTAAACAGGTATATGCAGAGCTTGAGCGGAACATCAGCCGGCTCGATGACTACATGGAATGGATTGCGAAAGCGAACCAACCCAATGTGCTGGAAGAAGGTGACTTCGAACACTTGCGGATGGTTCGGAATGCGGCATTCGCTGGTACGGATTTTCCGCTGATCGATGATCAGGAACTGCAGGCTCTGTCGGTCCGACGAGGCAGTCTGACGCCCGCAGAGCGTATTGAAATTGAAGGCCACGTTGTTCAGACCCGCGAATTCCTCGATGGCCTGCCCTGGCCACCGGAGCTGGCGCGGGTTCCCGAGATCGCCGGTGCCCACCATGAGAAGCTAGATGGCAGCGGTTATCCGCTCGGTCTGAATGAAGATCAGATACCGCTTCCCAGTAAGGTGATGACGGTGTGTGATATCTACGACGCTCCCACTGCGATGGACCGACCGTACAAGGCAGCCATGCCTGACGACAAAGCCTATTCTATTCTGCAGGACGAGGCATCGAGAGGGTTGTTGGATACCGAGATCGTGTCGATCTTTATCGATTCGCGACGGGGTCATCGGGAAGTGCATGCGGTGAGCGCAAGCTGAGACCAGACGAGGGCTAACCAGGCTGATGCCGCAAGCAGATCAGTCCTTCTTACCGCTACAATTCCCAGGCTTCCAGAACTGACACTTCTACAAGCTCCGACTCGAACTCAAACACCACACCTGACTCGGTAATTTCGTGCAGGCGCAGCGCTTCGATCTCATCTCCCTGCCGCAGCCTCACACCGTTGATCACCACCGCACGAACCGACGGTTCATCGGTGTAGACGTGGGTGGAGTACTCAAACGCGGGGAAACGTGCCTGGCGATCCGCTGACAGGTCAGCGAACGCAGTTGGTCTGGGGCCGGTACCAGACCGCTTGCTTCGAGCGGTCGGTGCTGCGTCAGCGCGAGGGGTGCCGCTGGTATCTGCCACCTGACGGGGCAAATCTAACGGCAGTTGTGATGGTACTTCACGAGAGATTGGTGGCGATACAACTACCGATGGTGCAGGTGCAGGCGCAGGTGTAGACCCCGGCGGCACATCGGCGACTTCCGACGGACTCTGCACGGGTGAAGAAACGGGTGTCATCTGTGCGGGTTTAGAGCTTCGAAACAGCCCCATCTGCCAGGCAACCACCACTGCCGCATTGATCAGCAGGCCAGCGACCAGCAGCCAGATGATGGCAGGGACCTGACGCCCCCGGGATTGACGAAAAGCATCTACCGTGTCGCCTTGCGGCGAGGCAGCTTTTTTCAATGCATCCAGAACAAATGACATTACCTGAGCCCCGGCGCGGGCAACCCGATTCGATGATTGATTCTGATCCATGTGGCCGGTCCCACGATACCATCGGGTAACAGATTCTCCTGCTCCTGAAAACGCACCAGGGCGTCGAAGAGCCGGCGGTCAAAGTGGCTGGGTTGCTCGGAACTCAGATCAA
>JAQBYL010000025.1 GCA_027622495.1 Pseudomonadota bacterium | reverse complement strand
GCTCGGTTGGCCCTTTGACGGGCCTGAAATTGGCAATCCACCCCAACCTTGCGCGCTTCCAACTTCATTGTGGTTTTGGTGGGTCGGTTGCTGGTAGGGGATTGCTTGGACTTTTGTTTGAAGGATCGCTGAGGGTGATTGAGGGGGGCTGATGTTTTGTCGTTGGGCGGGGATTATTGCATTGGTGGTTGTGGTTGGTGGGTGTGCTGGGGGGGTGCGGTATCCGGTTACGGTTAGTGGGGATCAGGTTGATGTTTATCATGGGGTCAGGGTTGCGGATCCGTATCGGTGGTTGGAGGATGATGTTCGGGAAAGTGCTGAGGTTCGGGATTGGGTGGCCAGGCAGAATGAGGTAGCCAGGGGTTATCTGGATGGGATTGCTGAGAGGGGGCGGATACGGGATCGGCTCAGTGAGATCTGGGATTTTGAGAAGTTCACCAATCCTGTTGCGCGGGGTGGACGATATTTCTATCGGCATAACAGTGGTCTGCAGGATCAGTATGTTGTGCTGATGCAGGAAGGGTTGGAGGGTGAGGCGAGGATGATCGTCGATCCCAATACCTGGTCGGTGGATGGGTCTGTTGCGCTGGCGGGATATGTGGTGAGTCCCGATGGTCGATACCTTGCGATGCTGGTTCAGGAGAGTGGCTCGGATTGGCGCGCTGCGCAGGTGTTCGATATACAAAGGGGTGAGCTTTTAACTGAGCGGCTCGAGTGGTTAAAATTCACTGGCCTCAGTTGGGCGGGTGACAGTTCAGGGTTTTACTACAGTCGCTATCCGGCACCAGAGCAAAGTGAGCAGTTTCAGGCGACTAACCAGAATCATGCGGTGTATTTTCACCGGCTTGGTGATACTCAAAGCACTGACCGACTCGTTCATTCTGATGCATCGAACCCCGAGCGCCTGCATAGCGCCATAGTGACCGACGACGGTCGCTACCTGGTTGTGCGGACCGCTACTGGATCCGCCCGGCGCCATCAGGTCGTCTATTACGATCTGAAATCTGCGCCGGACAACCCGATCATCCTTGTGCCGGACCTGACCAATGACTACACCTTCGTCGGCAGCACTGCGAAGGAGCTGTATTTTCGAACCGATCTGCACGCACCGAAGGGTCGTCTGGTCGCCTTTGATGCCACGCGAGCACCGAGTGCGCGGGAGGTGGTGGGTGAGGAACACGATGTTCTCGAAGGTGCATCGGTAGTCGGTAACCGGCTGGTAACCGTTTACCTGAAAGATGCCCGCTCGGTGGTTCGGATCTATCAGACGGACGGTACGCTTGCCGGTGAGGTCGCATTGCCCGGTCTCGGCTCGGTGTATGGTTTTGATGGCAGCGCTGAGTCGACAGAAACCTTTTTCACCTACCATAGCTTTAACACCCCGCCCACAGTCAATCGACTGGATGTGTCCACTGGTACGATCAGTGTGTTCAAAGAACCCAAGGTTCTGATGAACCCGGAGGACTATGCGGTCCGACAGGTGTTCTACACCTCCCGCGACGGGACCCGCGTGCCAATGTTCATCGCCCATCGCAAAGACGTGAAGCCGGGTAAAAATACACCCACACTCCTGTACGGCTACGGCGGTTTCAACATCTCCATGACCCCCGGGTACTCGGTAACCCGTGTTGCCTGGATGGACATGGGCGGTGTCTATGCGGTTGCCAATCTGCGCGGTGGTGGCGAGTACGGCGAAGCCTGGCATCAGGCAGGCAGCAGGTTAAATAAACAGAATGTGTTTGATGACTTCATCGCTGCTGCCGAGTATCTGATCCACAATGACTACACCTCCGCGCCTAAACTGGCTATCACAGGGGGCAGCAATGGGGGTCTGCTGGTAGGCGCGGTTACCAATCAGCGACCGGATCTGTTCGGCTCCGCGCTCCCTGATGTGGGGGTAATGGATATGCTGCGCTACCACCACTTCACCGCCGGTCGATTCTGGGTGGATGACTATGGATCGTCAGACAACGCTGATGAGTTTGCTGCGTTGTATGCCTACTCTCCCTATCACAATATCGTGCGGAAGAAGTATCCGGCAGTCCTGGTGACCACCGCAGATACGGACGATCGGGTAGTCCCCGGGCACAGTTTCAAATATGCAGCTGCGCTGCAGCAGGCGCAGGCGGGGTCCGAACCCGTTCTGATACGGATTGAAAGCAAAGCGGGGCACGGTTCTGGTGTGCCGACTAACAAGGTCATAGACGCCTACGCCGACCGTTGGGCGTTTCTGGTCCGCAACCTCGATTTCGAGCCCCGGTGATCTCTTGCGGGTGGTCTGGGGCCTGCAAATCCTTGCAGTTCACCTTTCTTCGAGTAGGATAGCCGGTCTAAGAAAAGCAGGGACGAACGATGTCAAGAATGATTGTGGTGGTGGCTGGTGCGATGCTCAGCGTGCTTGTCGGGTGTGCGAGTGGACCAACCATCTATTCCAACCAGAACCCTCAGGTTGACGTGCGTGACTACAAGACATTTGGCTACAGTCGGGCGCTCGGTACCGATCGGCCAGGCGGCCAGCAGTCGATTGTGTCGACGATACTGATCGACTCCACACGAATGGAGATGGAAAAGCGCGGTTATGTATTCGACGCCAACAACCCCGACCTCGAAATCAACTTCTACCTTCATACCAAAGAGAAAATTCAGTCCACCACCACCCCCACCAGCGTTGGCTATGGGTCGGGTTACTACGGCTACCGGGCTGGAGCCTATGGGTATGGGACCTGGGGTGGCTACGAAACCCGGGTGACCCAGTACACCGAAGGCACGCTCAATATCGACCTGATCGACAACGCCCGCGATATTCTGGTGTGGGAAGGTGCTGCAGTCGGCAGAATGAAAGACAAGCCCGATAAACTTCAGGAAAAGGGTCGCGCGGTTGTTGCAGAGATATTTGCCGAATTCCCTGTGCCGGCGCCTGGTGCCTGATCAGACCGGCTGAATCCTCCCCCTAAGGTCAGATCATGCCTGACCGGAAGCTTGCGATGGACACCCTGGGGGTGTCCATTCTTGTCGCCTTCAACGTTCTTCTCGGCCTGAACCAGGCGCTGGTCAAAATTGTTAACGCAGGCTTTTCGCCAGTTTTTCAGGCAGGGCTGCGGTCGATCTGCGCAATCCTGCCGGTTCTGTTGTTTGCAGCGATCATGCGCCGCCGTCTGTCTGTTACTGATGGGACATTGTCACTTGGTCTGGTGAACGGTCTGCTTTTTTCTCTGGAGTTCTGCTTACTGTTTCTGGCTCTGGACTACACAAGCGTTGGACGGGTCTCGCTGTTTTTTTACACGATGCCGTTCTGGGTGGCGATTGGTGCTCATTTTCTGGTTGAGGGTGAGCGCCTTAATGCAACGAAGCTCGCAGGTCTTGCTCTCGCTCTCGCCGGTGTTGCACTGGTCATGTTGTGGGGGGAGAGCAGTGATGATGCGTCCTGGGTAGGCGATGTGTTAGCGATAACTGCAGCGATGGCCTGGGCGGGCATCGCCCTCCTGACCCGCACCACCGCGCTGTCGAAAGTCACACCAGAAATGAATCTGCTTTATCAACTGGTGGTATCCGCGATTGTGTTGACTGCCGTGGCACCCCTGTTCGGCGAAACCATCCGCGAACCCACCACGACAATCTACTGGGTGTTTGCCTTTCAGGTGATTGTAGTTGTTGCGATCGGCTTTTCAGTCTGGTTCTGGGTATTGTCGATCTACCCGGTTTCTAACATGGCCTCTTTCAGTCTGCTCGCGCCGGTGGCGGGTGTTCTGTTTGGTGCTCTGATTTTTGACGAGCAGATTACCGGTGTGTTTCTGGTTGCACTGGTGATGGTTGGATCGGGCATACTGCTGGTTAATCGCAAAGCCTGATTAATCAGGAGTACAGGTAATGACCGCATCATTTCCCTGGTATGACCTCCCCTCGGTGCAGTGGGCGAACGATGCCTTGTGGGCTGCGACCGGGTTGGGTGGTGCGTTAGACAGAACAACGCCCATAGTGGATCAATGGTGCTGTGATGATCTGCTCATCTCCCAGTCCTGTGGCCTTGACCTCTTGATCTGTTCAGCACCCATAGAGCCGGTTCTGCGCCCGGTCTTCGCGCTGGATGCACCGCCTGGTGAATACTTCAGTTACCTGGTGACCGGGACCGCTGCACAGTCTGCACTGACAAAAGGCGTTGGTGCAGTGAACTCGATGTCATCTCATTCGGGCCTGGTTGCTTTGCTGGAACTCTGGATGCCAGAGGAGTTTTTACTAACCGGTTCCCATCGAGCCAGCATCGCAGCCGTTCGCGAAGGCTCTGCAGAATGCGCAGCGATCGATGCGGTGGTATGGCATCTGTTGCAACGGGACGCGCCTGAACAGTTGCAGGGCTTACGTATTGTCGGGCGCAGCGACCCGGGACCAGCTCCACCGTTTGTCTGCCGCACGGGCGATCGCAGGTTTGGCAAAGTACTCGCGCGGATTGTAGCGATGCCGGATCTGCAGCCAGCACTGGACGCATTGCTGTTGCGCGATCTGCTCGACACAACGATCTCAACCTACCAACCGCTGTTTGATCGCTACGAACGCGTGCGTTCTGCTATACCGGAAAGATTGCGTCTGCAGTAATTGCATCGCCCTGAACGCGCGGGCACACTGATTCGCGCTCTAAAGCAGGAGGCTGACATGCATCAGACAACTCAAAAAAAGCAGCAGACAATATGACCGATATCAGCCTGCTTGAAGGGCTCGCAACAACTCGGGCAATCCGCCGCTATACCGACGACCGAATACCGCCAGAGGATCTGCAGAAAATTCTGTGGTCCGCCACCCGTGCACCCAGCGGCTCCAATCGCCAGCCGTTCCGCTTTGTCGTGCTTCAGGACGGCCCTAACGCCCGGGAAGCCAAGCGTCTGATCGGCGAAGCAGCACAGGCCATGTGGTCGAAGAAGGTGGTTACCGATCAATACGAACAGGGATCTGGCACAGACCACAACTCCCCAAAGGCAAAAATGGCTCGCACCATGCAGCACTATGTCGACAACCTGCATTGCTGCCCGGTGATCATCCTGCCATGTCTGGTTCGCTACCGTGCGCCCAATTCCATGGAAGGGGGATCAATTTATCCGGCTGTACAGAATCTGATGCTTGCTGCCCGAGCGACGGGTTATGGTGGGGTGATTACCGGGTTTCATCATGCTGTGGAGAAGGAGTTGAGACCTTTGCTCAAGATTCCGGAAGAGGTGTTTATTGCTTGTACGGTTACAATGGGGAAGCCTAAGGGGCGGCATGGGCCGGTGCGACGGAAGCCTATGGGGGAGTTGGTGTTTGAGGAGAGTTGGGATTTGACTCCTTCCTGGGCGGTGGATCCGGAGGGGACTCGGTTTACTTCTGGGGGGCCGCCTGGTTAGTGATCAGCTGAATTAGGAGCGGAGGTATTGTTGTGGGGATCTTCTGTGCTGGTTGGTGATCAGTTGGTTGTGCTTGCTTCTTCTGATTGGTGGAGGATGCCGTTGGTTTGGAGGGCTAGAATGGTTTCTGGGGGGTAGTTGAGCCACTCTTTGAGGACTTGGGTGTTGTGTTCGCCGCGGTGGGGGGCGGGGCCACGGACGCCGGAGGTTGCGGTGGAGAATCGGTAGGGTGATTGGGTGATTGGGCGGGTTCCGCCGGCTCGGTCGTCGATGTCGGTGATGGCGCCGCGAGCGGCGATGGTGGGTTGATCGCGGATGCTGGCGGCGGTGCGGACCTGGCCCCAGGCCAGGTTCATTTTGGTCATGGCTTCGTCGATCTTTTCTCTGGTGGCAAGGGTTTGCAGGAAATCTGTGATTGCCTGGTGCCGGGCTGCTACTTTTGTGTCGAAGTCCATGTTTTTTGTGGTGGGGTCGGCAACGCCGAGTTCGGTGTGCAGCAAGCGCCATAGCCAGCGAACGTCGGTAGAGATGAGGATTGGACCGATCGGGGTGTCCCAGATCTGATTGGGGAGGGGGCCGGTATGTTCGGAACCTTCGAGGTCATATTGCAGTTGGTCATCGGTTGCGACTGTGGCGTCGATCATACTGATTTCGATGTGCTGGCCGACGCCGGTACGCTCGCGCATGATGACTGCCGACAGCACACCGATCAGACCATGTAGAGATGCGTTGGTATCAGAGATCGAGACAGGCATGTCGCGGGGTGGCAGACCACCGCGACGTGCGGCGCGATCAATCAGGCCGGCTTCTGCGTGAATCACCGGTGCATAGGCCGGGCGCCAGGACTCCGGGCCGTTGGAGCCGAAGCCTGATATCGAGAGCATGATCAGGCGTGGGTTGATGGCGTTGAGAGTGGCGTAGTCCAGACCCAGCCGACCCATCACGTCCGGTCGATAGTTTTCGAGAAGGATATCTGCCTTTTTAACAAGCTCGTGCACGAAATTGCGTGCGCCGTCCGCACGCAGGTCGATGCAGATGTTGCGCTTGCCTGCGTTCTGCTGATGGTAGTAGCCGGGGATGCCAGCGATGACCTTGCCCCAAAGCCGGGTGATGTCGTTGTCGGGTGGTTCGACCTTGACCACGTCAGCGCCCAGGTCTGACATCATGCGGCCGGCAAACGGACCGGCCAGAACGCGTGAAAAATCCAGGACTTTGAGACCATGCAGAGGGTAGTTGGGATCGCTCATGATGTTTGAGTACTCTTGTTATTGCTGCAGTTTGTAAAGTGCCACCACATTGTCATGGGTGATTTTGTGACGATCACTATCTGGCACGTCGACGAAAATCTCATCCAGAACCTGTTGCGAGCACGGAAATGTTGAGTCTACATGCGGGTAATCGGAACCCCACATCAGATTGTCTAAACCGATCAGCTCGCGCGTTAGTATTGCAGGTCGGTCGTCTTCTATGGTGGTGTAGAACTGTCGGCTCCACACCTCGTGCGGACGTTCGCCAGTAAATTCCTCGAGGCGAAAGCGATATTCGCGCAGAACACCCTGATCCACCCGGTCGAGCCAGTGTGCAATCCAACCGGCATTGAATTCCGCGACCACAAATTTAAGCGTCGGGTGGCGCTCGGCGACACCACGGCACATCAGCTCCACCAGGGTTCGTTGAATGGTCGCTGGTGCATTAGCGTAGTCGACGATGGAGTCGCGCCGCGCCGGTTTGTGGCGATGTTCCGGCGGGAGATAGGCGTTGGTTCCGACATGCATCGACAGAGGAAAGTCAGCTTCTTCCGCCAGAGACCACAGTGGTTCATAGCATTCGTCAAAGTAAGGCGCATCGACTGGTGAAGTGCAGGGTATGCAGCCACCTTTGTAGCCCATCTTGATAACCCGTTCGAGTTCCGCCACAGCCGCAACCGGATCCTGAACTGGGAGCACCGCCAGACCGTAAAGGCGGCCATCTGCAGCGGATGCGTAGTCGTTGAGCCAGTCGTTGTAGTTCTTCTGACAGGCAATCAGCAGATCTGTATTGGCAAAACTGAAGAGACCAAAAAACCCCGGATACAGAAATTCTGCGGCCACGCCATCGATCTGCTGGCACAGGTGTCGCTGCGCACCGTCGCGGATCCCGGCACGCATGCCGCTGTAGCCCTGGGTGAGGATGTGCTGCACATCCGGATCAGTCAGAACGTCGACTTCGGGCTTGTGCCCCTCGCGGCGCTCCACTTCCACACCGTCGCGGACGCGCAAGCCGGCAAAACCCATACGGCGGCGGATGCCGTTCTTGCCTTTGGATGGGATGATGATCGCGTCCTGCTCGGTGTTCTCAAACATGACGCGGGGTGCATCGTCGCCAAAGCGTTCAGGCAGACCGATAAAGACCTCCGCTGCTTCGACCACGTGCGAGTCTGCTGAAATTGGAATCATGTTCCCCCCTTGCGATCAGATTGCCCTTGTACCCTGCGACAATGTGGCGCATTTTGATCGATCAGGGAAGCCCTAAACATTCGCGCAACCTCAAGGAGTGAATAAAGGAGTGAATAAATGAGTGAATCAAAAATTTCCACCGATCCGCGGCTGGACCCCCGCATACGGGCCATGTTCGGCGCCATGCCGAGCCTGGCGGGCGAAGATGTCGCCAGTCGCGAGGTGCTGCTGGCAAATGCAAACACAGAAGAAGCTATTGCTGCGCGCGAAATGATCCGCGCCATGCTCGGTGCGGCAGATAACGAAGAGATCGCGCCGTCGGCGGGTCTCGACATCTCGACGCTGGAGTTCACGTCGGCACCCGACGGTAATACCTGCAATATCCAGTTCATCAGACCGCAATCGAAAGAAGCGCTGCCGTGCGTGTATTACATTCACGGCGGTGGCATGCAGTCGATGTCGTGCTTTGACGGCAACTACAAAGCCTGGGGTCGGATCATCGCCAACATGGGTGTTGCCGTGGCCATGGTGGACTTTCGAAATGCACTGACGCCCTCTTCTGTGGAAGAGGTCGCACCGTATCCAGCGGGTCTGAACGATTGTGTAGCCGGCTTGAAGTGGGTTGTGTCCCAGGCTGCTGAACTCAAGATTGATGCTAAAAAAATCATCGTTGCTGGTGAAAGCGGTGGCGGAAATCTGTGCCTCGCGACCGGTCTGCGTCTGCTCAAAGAAGGGGATGCCGGGCTGGTGCAGGGTCTGTTCGCGCTGTGCCCCTACATTGCCGGTATCTGGCCATTGGATGAAAATCCTTCGTCGATTGAGAACAATGGAATTCTGCTGGATCTGCACAACAACAACGGTGCCATGGCCTACGGGATCGAAGAGCTTGAAAAACGTAATCCTCTGGCCTGGCCTGGTTTTGCAACCGAAGACGATGTGAAAGGACTGCCTGAAACCATCATCAGTGTGAACGAGTGTGATCCGCTGCGCGACGAAGGCATCAACTTCTATCGGATGCTGTTGCGCGCCGGGGTCAAAGCCCGTTGCCGACAGGTCATGGGCACCAGTCACGGGGTAGAAATCATGCCGATCGCCTGCCCCGATATCAGCCGTGACACGGCTCGCGCCATCGCCGCATTCTGCCGTGGTGAGTAGGTAGAGAAAATCACAGCGCAACCGCTGTGGGCGCTCGCGTCCGGCTGTGTGCCGGACGTTAAGCCCTGGGAAATACCAGTGGTTGCAGCGCAAGCCGGGTTTACCTCCGCAGGAATGTGGGTCGATCCACTGACGAGCTGGCAGGGGGATGCGCTTGAGAAAACCCGTCAGGCCCTGAGTGATACCGGGATAGCGCTCATCGATGTCGAGGTGGTGTGGCTCAAGGGCGCAAGCGAGCCGGACGATCTGCAGAAGCAGATTGTCGATGCAGGCATGGCCTTGGGTGCACGCAATGTTCTTGTGGTCTCACGGCACGATGATTTTGATGCCTCGGTCAGGCAGTTCCGCGGTCTGTGCGAACGGGTCGCAGGCGACATGCGGGTTGTGCTCGAGTTCGGTGAATTCACGACAATCAAGACGCTGGCAGCTGCGATTGAATTTATTGGTGTCGTAGACCACCCCAGTGCCGGAATTCTGATCGATCTGATGCATCTCAATCGGTCTGGCGAGACCTTGCCTGAATTGCCGTCGAAGTTGTTCCCCTATATACAGGCCTGTGACTTCCACGCCGATTCGGTCACCTTGACGGGGCACAACTACGTGATCGCTGCGATCGATGGGCGGGCGCCACTGGGAGAAGGTGACGCGTCTGCAGAAGTGTTGCGGGCGGTGTGTCAGCGGCCGGTGGATGTAAGTCTCGAGATTCGCTCAAAACCCCTCAGGGATCAGTATCCGGACCCGGTTGAACGGGCGCGGCAGATTTTCGCCCGGTGCCGTCGAAGTGGTTAGTCATTCAGCCGCACAGTTTGCCTCAAGCACCGGTTCCGATCCAGGCCATTGCCCAGATGTTAGTTGCAGCCAGGTACCAAGCATCGGTGAAAAATGATCCTGGTCTGCAGGGGGAGGTACGGCATTGGCCGTTAGCCATGTGCATGCAAACAGTGCAACGGTCAGAGATATCAGCGCCTTCAACATTCTTCCTCCACAGGTTAGTCTGAATTCTCAACTATCTGTGCAGCCTGCGCTCTTGCAAACCCATCGCGCGCCTTCATGCGCTCAAGGTAGGCCCGCGTCTGCGGCTGATAATCTTCATGGATTGCAAGCGACTCACCCAGGAACAGGGCATAAGCGATCGCAATATCGGCTACCGTGAAACGGCCGTCTACGAGGAACTCGTGGTCTTTCAGATGATTGTCCAACATGCGCAGACGGGCCAGGTACCATTTGCGATAGTCGAGACCAGCGCCTTTTTTCGCTTCATCCGGTTCAAGCCTGGTGTAGCGTAGAAAGATCGTCTGCGGAAAGGTCAGCGTCGCATCTGAATGAAACAACCAGTTGAGGTAGGCGCCGTACTCCGGGTGATCCGACTTCAGGCCGAAATCGTAACGTTGATACTTTTCCACCAGGTACAGACAGATACCCGATGACTCAGTCATATGGTGTTCACCGTCCACGAAATAGGGGATCGTGCCGAGAACGTTGACCTTGAGGTATTCCTTGTGCAGAAAGCGCGGCGGGAAGGGCATGACTTCCAGGTCGTAGCTCATCTTCATTTCTTCCAGCGCCCACAGAGGGCGGTAGGAACGGGCGTTGTGGCAGTGCCAGAGTTTCATTTGTTCTTCCATCGTTCGTGGTAGTTGCGCCGACTGATGGCGGCATGGAATCTCGGTGGCGCAATACTATCAGAGGCCCATGCTTCGGTGGCAACTGCGGGTGTTCGTGGCGATGCTGGACGGTGTAGGATGGCTACAAACTCAACAAGGGGGCGTTGCCATGATCACAGGTCTAGATCACATCGGAATTGTGGCTCATTCAATCGATGAGGCAGTTGCCGTTCTGCAGCAACAGATGGGCTTTCCTCTCGACCTTTCGCGGTCACCTTTGCCCGATGGGGCTTACTTTGCACCGGAGGGCACCCACAATTACTTCTTTCAGGTCGGAGACGGTCAGACGCAGATTGAAGTTCTGATTCCCGTGTTACCGGAGAAGGGGACCTATAAGTATCTGCAACGCTTCGGTTCGGGTCTGCATCACTGGGGTTACGGCTGCGACGATGTGGCCGAAGAAGCGGCGCGCCTGCGTGCGCAGGGTCTACGCCAGATCGACCTGGGTGAGCCTGCGGGTTCCAGGGTGACGGCGGTGTTTTTTCATCCGAAGACGGCAGGCGGCATCCTGACCGAGTTGGTGCCGACCCGACGCTGATGACCGCGAATGGCTGCTGGACAGACGCTTTGGATTTCTCGAACGTTTAAAGTCGAAAGCAATGCCGGTTCCCACCTCACTGCTGATTGATTCGAACGGTGTAGTGCTGTGGATGGATCAATCGAAAAACTATCAGCGGAGGTCGGATCCGGATTACGTGCTCAAGGCCCTTCGGCAATATCTGCCGGAGATCCCGTAACCGCGCTCCATCAGGTGGCATAGGACGTTAACTCTTCGCCATTCAGTCGAACGCTTGCTTGCACCGGATGCGGGTTGCGGATTGCATCCATCAGAAAGCACATCCGTTCTGCGGTCGCTATGAGTTTCTCAATCTGATCCCGCGGCGCGTCCGATTGAATATCCAGTGATGTTGCTACGTCGAGAAGGTGACTCGAAACGGTATCGGCGCCGATTGAGCCTGTCTGCTCGAACCGTGGGGTTACAACCATGCTTGCGGACTCGATGTGGATCTTTCGTGCTTCGCTCGACCGAGCGAGTTGAGTGAGCATTCAGAAGGCGATGGATGAGGCGAAATACGCAAGCGGTGGTGGCGCGGTATCGTCCCCGCCAATGGCGGCCCCTTCGTCGCAGTGAATTGTGAACTTGCCGAAGGTGGCGACTTTTGTCTGACGCTCGGCAGTTCTGGCCTCAACGTCCAGGCTGAAGCGAAAGCCTGAATTGATGCGTTCCATGCGGAACGGCGATGGTTCATCACTCATGGGTTGTTCCCGGCCAAAACCCAAGTTTTACATTTCTCGCCAATCTTGTCTCGTGCAGGTCGCTTTCGTGCAGGTGCAGGTCCTGACGAAGTTGCCCGGTGCGGCGTTGCTGCGTTAGATTTGGGCGTGGTGCAACTTACCGGGGGGAAATATGGCCAACGATGTGATTCGAATTGCCAACTGCAGTGGTTTTTATGGCGACAAGCTGTCCGCTGCCATCGAGATGGTGGAAGGTGGTCCCATCGATGTCTTGACCGGCGACTACCTTGCCGAGTTGACCATGGCGATTCTCTACAATCAGAAGATGCAGCGTGGTGGCAATGCCGGCTACGTCGGGACCTTCCTGAAACAGGTGCGCGAGGTGGTTCGACCCTGCATGGAGCGGGGGATCAAGATCGTGTCTAACGCCGGTGGTCTCAACCCTTCCGGCATGGCTGACGATGTGCGAGCGATCCTCGATGAACTCGGGGTCAGCGCTACGGTCGCCTATATCGATGGCGATGATCTGCTTGCGCGCATGGCTGATCTGCAGACCCAGGGCGAGACCTTCACCAACATGGATCGCGGTGTACCGCTGGCAGAGTCCGGCAATGAGCTATTGACAGCAAACGCATACCTGGGTGCATGGGGGATCAAAGAGGCGTTGGATCGCGGTGCCGACATCGTGATCTGCCCCCGGGTTACCGACGCCGCGGTGGTGATTGGTCCAGCAGCGTGGAAATTCAACTGGAAACGCGACGACTTTGATGCTCTGGCCGGGGCATTGACCGCCGGGCACATCATCGAGTGTGGTGCACAGGCGACCGGTGGCAACTATTCGTTTTTTCAGGAGGTGCCGAGCTACCGCAACGTCGGCTACCCCATCGCAGAGATTGAAGCCGATGGCAGCTTCACCATCACCAAACATCCGGGGACTGGCGGTCTCGTGTCGGTGGGTACAGTGACCGCACAGCTGCTCTACGAAATCTCCACACCGGCTTACATTAACCCTGATGTGATCGCGCATTTTGATTCGCTTAAGGTCGAGCAGGTGGGTGACGACCGGGTGCGGGTAAGCAACGTTCGTGGCTCTAACCCGCCGCCAACACACAAGGTATGCATAAACACCGCAGCGGGTTACAAAAACGGTACAGAAATTCTTCTGACTGGCCTCGACATCGAGGAAAAAGCCGCGATCTACACCGATGCGGCGTTTGCCTCGCTTGGTGGAAAGGAACAATTCGACGATGTGGAAGTCCAGTTGATTCGAACGGACAATCCGAACGCAGTTCAGAACGAAGAGGCGCAGGCGAGCCTGCGAATCAGCGTGCGATCAAAGGATCCGGACAAGGTCGGACGGCTGTTCTCGGCCAAACTTACCGAGCTTGCACTGGCAAGCTACCCGGGCTTTACCGGTCGTGGGATGGCAGGCGCTGGCGGGGCGGTGATTGCTTACTGGCCAGCATTGGTCGACTCCAGACATATCGTTGAACATGTGCATATGGAGGGTGAGACAGTTGACGTCCCCCCTACGAGTCAGCTGGATGTAGAAGAGATCTACTATCAGAAAACACCCCATACCCCCGTGCCGATCCCATCAGGCGCACCCACATCCATCCCTTTCGGTCGTCTGTACGGAACGCGATCTGGCGACAAGGGCGGGTGTGCAAATCTCGGGGTGTGGGCGAAGACGCAGACTGGTTATGCGTTCTTGAACGAATTCCTCACGGTCGAAAAGTTCAAAGAACTGCTTCCTGATTGCGCGGATTACGCCATCGATCGTTACGAGATGCCCAATCTGAAAGCACTGAATTTCTATATTCACGGCATTCTCGGTGATGGTGTCAGCTCGAACAATCGTCTTGATGGTCAGGCGAAGTCGTTGGGCGAGTGGCTTCGTTCACGGCCGATTGAGGTACCTGCTGATCTTGCGGCCGAAGTGGTACGCTAGATGAGTTTGACGAGAACGAAATGAATGAACTGGAAGAATTCCGCGAAGAAGTGGCTGCCTGGTTGCAGCAGAACCGACCAGCCCAGCCTGACTTTCTGTTACCCGAAACCTTTATGGAGGTCGGCACAGACAGCCAGTTCCATTTTTTAAGGGACTGGCAGCAGCAGGTGTATGAAGCCGGTTACCTCGGCATGGCGTGGCCGAAGGAATATGGCGGCGGTGGTAAGCCGCAGGTGTTGCAGGACATCGCAACACAGGAGATGGCGCGGCTGAAAGTGCCGTTCATGACCAACACCATCGGCCTCAACTGGGCAGGTCCGCTGATCCTCGCGATCGGCACGGAGGAAGAAAAGCAGAAATACATAAAGCGCATCCTGTCGGCGGAAGACATCTGGTGCCAGGGTTTTTCCGAGCCCGACAATGGCTCTGATCTCGCTGCGGCGACCACCACGGCGGTCCGCGATGGCGACGAGTACATCCTCAACGGCAGCAAAATCTGGACCAGCCTGGGCAGTTTTGCCAGGTACATGATCCTGTTAGCAAAGACTAATCCCAAGGCCGACAACCGATATGCCGGTTTGAGTTACTTCCTGTCGCCCATGGATGTTCCCGGGATAGATGTTCAACCCATCCGCAAACTGACCGGCGAGTACGGCTTTACCCAGACGTTCTTTACTGATGCACGCATCCCTGCAAGTTGCCTGATGGGCAATGAAGGTGAAGGCTGGCAGATTGCCATGAAGACCTTGACCTTCGAGCGCGGTGCGACTGGCGGTCAGGCCGGTGGTCTGGCGATGAATCAGATGAGCGTATCCGATGTAGTAGAACTGGCGCGCAGATCAACCCGCGAAGGACGACCAGCGATTGAAGACCCGCTGATCCGTGATCAGCTCATTCGTTTTCTCACAGAAGAGCAGGGTGATCGGTTGAGTGGTGTGCGAGCAGGGATCCCTGCGCTCGTGTCTGAACGACCTGCGGCGATACCGATGTCGGGCAAGTTGCGTGGCACCGAACACAAACGCCGGCTGTTTCAGTTTGCCCTGTCTCTGATGGGCAGTAACGCGGCACGCTGGGTGGGTGACAGCCACGCCGATCGCGGCGGGTTGTGGCCACGATCCTATTTCAATTCGTTCTCCGCCACCATCGGTGGGGGCACCAGCCAGGTTCAGGCCAACATTGTTGGCGAGCGCGTGCTCGGTTTGCCGAAGGATCAGGGCTAATCATGGCGCAGGTTAACCTCAAGGGCACGATGACGTTTTCTGACGAACAGGCGATGCTGCTCGATACGGCCACCGATTATTTTCGAGACAAGTTTCCGATGGCCTATGTGCGCGATCAGATGCTGTCATCGAGTGGTTATGAACAGACGCGCTGGGATGAAATGGTAGCGCTTGGCTGGTCCGGTCTCGCAATACCGGAAGAGTTTGGCGGCAGTGGCCTGGGGCTCGCAGCCGCTGTCACTATCGCTGAGCCCATGGGCCGGGCGCTGGCTGCCACACCGTTCCTGTCCACACAATTGTTTGTGCAGGGCATGTTGCATGGCGGCAGCGTTGATCAGAAAAATGCCTATCTGAGTCAGATTGCCGAAGGCAAAATCGGCACCGTCGCATTGTTTGAAGACAGCGGCGGCTGGGATCTGACCGATGTCGGCGTTGAGTTGATCGACGGCAGGCTCAAAGGCGCAAAAACATTTGTTGTGGATGCAGGTGTTGCAGACTGGGTGCTGGTTTCTGCAAGGCGCGATGGTGAACTGGTGGTGGTTGTAGTGAACAAAGCCGATCTCACCGGCAGTACCCTGGAACGCGAAGTGGTGATTGACGAAACCCGGCGAAGTTACCGGTTGAGCTTCAATGGCACCCCTGCAGCCGAGGTGTTGGGCGATGCCAGCACTGCGCTGAACGCGATCCGGAACGCGGCGTTGTTGCTTATAGCGGCAGAGTCTGGCGGTGGCATCGCCGGTGTGCTGAACGTGGTTGTCGAATACCTGACCACGCGAACCGCGTTCGGTAAGAAAATCGGTGGTTTTCAGGGCCTCAAGCATCCCACGGTCGATATTCTGATCGGCCTTGAGCGTACCCGATCGCATGTCTATCACGCAGCCTCACTCCTTGATGCAGGTGAAGATGCGCAAGCAGCCATTCACATGGCTAAGGCGGAAGCGTCGGATTCGTTTGCGTTCGCCGGTGATCGGGCCATTCAGTTTCACGGTGGGTTCGGGTTCACCTGGGATTGCGATGCGCAGATGTACCTCCGACGCGCCCTCTGGTCGCAGTATTCCTTCGGAGATGCGGCCTATCATCGCAAGCAGCTGGCGGCTCTGCTGCTCTAGCGGTTAGCCCTTCGGCCTTTAAAAACCTCACTTTTTCTCAGCTTTCCGGCCCGAAACGTATAGGGGATGTTCCTACTGCCCTGGTGGTCGCGAGAGTGCTGCAATCGAAGGTCCCCTACTGCACACGGGAGATCACGATGGCCAGAGTCGATGGTGGTGAGTTGCTCGCTCGGACGCTGCAACGGGCCGGCGTAAAAGATGTTTTTGCCCTCCAGGGCGGCCATCTCGATGCGTTTTTAGTCGCTTGTGATGATCATGGTATCCGTCTTACCGATACCCGCCACGAGGCGGCCGCTGGTCATGCGGCAGATGGTTACGCCCGCACCTCGGCGGGTCTTGGTGTGTGTGTGGTCACCGCCGGACCGGGTTTTGCAAACTGTTTTCCGGCCATCGTCAACGCCCATCTCGATGCGGTGCCGGTCCTGTTCCTGGTTGGGGCGGCACCGATGCGGGAGGATGAAACCTATCCACTGCAGGGTGGCATCGACCAGGTCGCTATGGCCACACCCGCCACCAAGTGGGCGTACCGGATCACACATACCGGACGTATACCTGAACTCATCGAACTCGCCATACGCAAAGCCACAACCGGAAAGCCTGGTCCGGTACTGATTGAAATTCCCATCGACGTACTTTTTGCGAAGGTTGAGGAAGGATCAGTCCGCGAGGCCGACAACTTCTTCGTTGAGTCAGGACCAGCCCCAAGCAGTGACGCAGTAACCGCAGCGGTTGCGCTGCTCAAAGCCGCGCAGCGGCCAGTGATCATGATCGGTGCGGGTGCGCGATTCTCCCGCTGTGAACAGGAACTGCGGGCGTTCGCCGAGATGAGCAACATCCCGGTGGTGCACAACAACAAAGCCTTCGGCATGCTGCCCTGGGAACACCCATTAAATTGCGGCACCTTCAACATGCTTGCTGCCGCTGGTCTTGCTGGTGTGCAACCACCCGACACGATTCTGATGCTGGGTGCTCGTCTGGGGCTCTTCACCGCCGGCCGTTCAGATGCAATCGTGCCTCACGACGCGAAGATCATTCAGGTGAACATCGAAGCGTCCGACATGGGTCGCATCCGCAACATTACGCTGCCGATCGTGGCTGACGTGGGTGAAACGCTCAAAGCCCTGAGTGTGGCTCTTAAAGGTCGCGATCTGCCGGATTGGAATGGCTGGACGAAGGCCATGGGATCGCTCAAGTCTGGCATTGATGGGCTTTATGCAGACTGGCAGGAAGAACCTGGCCGTGCCCTGCATCCTTATCACGCGGTCAAAGCGATTGTGGCGGCGTGCCCTGCCAATACACTTTTTATTGGCGATGGAGGGGAGTCGAGCTTGTGGATACAACAGGCTGCAAAAGTGAACATCCCGGGCGGTCTCCTCACCCACGGATACCTTGGCTGCCTGGGCATCGGTCCGGGTATGGCGATGGGTGCACAGCGAGTTTATCCGGACAATCCGGTGGTGCTGGTGACGGGCGATGGGTCAGCAGGCTTTCATATCCAGGAATTCGAAACCATGGTTCGCCACGGCCTGCCGATCATCACGGTGATTCTGAACAACCAGGCCTGGGGGATGTCATGGCATGGTCAGCGGGCCATGTTCGGCCATAACCACACGGTGATCACCAAGCTTGCTGATTCAAACTATGAGCAGGTCTGTGTTGCGTTCGGGGGAGCAGGTGAGCGAGCCGACACCATCGGTGAGATCACAGACGCCATGGCGCGTGCGCTGGCCGTTAAGGTGCCAACCTGCATCAATGTTTCCATTGATCCTGAGATCGTCGAGCCGAGCATGGGCATCATGATAGGCGGTGGTGGGTCCAGGTCTGAAGACGAAGCCCGGGCGAAAAAGGAGACTGTGGTTCCTTACTACGAAAGTCTGAAGGAGTAGTGCCGCGGCTATTTGCCATTCCCATCAGCAAACAGGTGAGCATTCAGCCGATGAGCAATGGTGAACTCATTTCCGGCGAGGGTTGCGAGCAGCGCTTCGTGTTCGCGATCAAAGGCATCGACTTCTACCGGGTTCAGACTGGCGGCAATACCGCGCAGCGCGCGCATGCGACCACGCCAGGATTCGCGGGTGAACGGTATCGGCTCGTCGTAAACAAACCAGCCGACCAGGTCAAACACACCTTTAGACCAGTTCGGCACGGGGGCGAAGTTGCCATCCCAGTCTGCACCTGACCAGGTCGGATTGTATTTAAGAACGAGCTTCTCTGAAGCCGCAACGATTGGATCCACGCGTGGTAGAAAACTGAAGTGTGAAATAACCAGGCGCCCGCCGGG
>JAQBYL010000024.1 GCA_027622495.1 Pseudomonadota bacterium | reverse complement strand
GCCGCAAAACCGTCGAATACATGCGCATGAACCACCTGCCAGACAATCGCGACATGGCCGCCATGGGGCAGCCGGTGTGGAGCGAAACCAGTTACGAAGGCATTGGTTTTGGACTTGGCTTTGCAGTGGTGATCGATCCGGTAACCGCCAAAGTGGTGACCTCGAAAGGTGAGCACCATTGGGGTGGTGCTGCCAGCACGTTCTTCTGGATCGATCCGCAGGAGGATCTTTACACCGTGCTGTTCACTCAACTGGTGCCCTCATCGACTTACCCAATCCGCAGGGAACTGCGCAGTGCGGTCTATCAGACGCTGATCGACTGAAAATCCTGGAACCACAATGACCTATCCGGAATACCACTCGCGCTTTCCCGAGCTCGGTTTTTATGGCCTGCCGGGCCATACCCGCTCACCGCGGGATGTGCTTAAACAGGTTCAGGATGCCGAAGCACTGGGGATTGGCAATGTGATGATCTCTGAACGCTCAGATTACAAAGAGATTGCCGCCATCTGCGGCGCTTGTGCTGCGGTCACGCAGAATCTTTTCATCAGCACATCGGGAACCAATCAGAACACCCGCCATCCGGTGGTGACGGCGTCCATGGCAACTACGCTGAACCGGTTGTCAGAAGGTCGTTTTGCGCTGGGTCTGGCCAAGGGCATGGCGCAGCGCTGGAAAGCACTGGGGGTAAAGCACCCGACCCATGAGCGCGAGGCAGAAATGGTGGGTCTGCTGCGGCGGATGTGGAAAGGCGAAACCATTCGCGGCTACGACGGCGCGCTGGGTCAGTATGCTCAGCTCGGGTTGCCGCCTTATGTGAATGAAGACATCCCGATTGTGTATGTAGGCTTCGGGCCAAAGAGTGTTACCCATGCTGGTGGCCTTTATGACGGTGTTCATCTGCATACCTTCATGACTGATCAGGCGCTCAAAAACGCAGTGGAGCAATTTCACAGCGGTGCAGGCGCCGCTGGCCGGCGCCCGGGCAAAGTCTGGTCGGTGTTCGCAACCGCCTGTGACGTTACGGAGGAGACCTATCTCAAATACATCGTGGCGCGGCTCGGCACCTATCTGCAGATTCCCGGCTACGGCGACATGCTGGTGCAGATCAATGGCTGGGCCGCAGATGATCTGGCTCGCTTTCGTGCTCATCCTTCGGTAACCGGTGTCGGTGGCCTGATCGACTCGGTTGCAACCACCGCCCAGCTTGCTGAGATTGCCAAAGTCATTCCGCAAGCGTGGCGCCCTGCTGCTGTGGGGAACGCAGCCCTTTGTGCCCGGCGCTGGCTGGATCAGATCGAAGCCGGTGCAGATGGGATCATCATCCATGCGAGTACACCGGAGGAATTTGCACCGGTTCTTGCGGAGTACGCAAAGATCCGGCCGCACGCCCGCTTCGAAGGGCAGACCAACAATCCAGGTCGGTTTGCTTGAGATCATTGATGGCGTCTCAAAATGACCAGCATGTTCGCCTGTCGGGCGTATGATCAACAAGGATGAATGCCTTTTCTGCCAACCCTTACGATCTGGACCCGGATGTCTGCGAAGCGGCCCGCCTGTCGCGCAATCCGCACTACGACGGCCGCTTTTTCGTGTGCGTGAAAACCACCGGCATCTATTGCCGGCCCATCTGCCGGGTCAAATTACCCAAACGCGAAAATGTGTTGTTCGTTCCCACGGCGGCAGCTGCAGAAAGACACGGCTACCGGCCTTGTCTGCGATGTCGCCCTGAAACCGCTCCCGGTTCGCCCGCATGGCGCGGTACTGCAGCGGTGGTCAGCCGCGGCATACGCATCATTGAAGAAGGTTATCTCGACGGGCATGCGGCACAAGCGCTGGCTGACCGGCTCGGTATTGGTGTGCGCCACATGAATCGCCTGTTTGAGCAGCATGCGGGGGCAAGCCCGGCGCAGATCGCGAGCACCTTGCGTGTGCAGAAGGCCAAGAAGCTGATTACCGAAACTAACCGGCGGCTTGGTGACATTGCGTTTGATGCCGGTTTCCGCAGCGTGCGCCGCTTCAACGACGCCATCCGTCAGACCTATGGTCGCCCGCCTTCGCAACTGCGCGGCTGATCCCACCTTTACTCCGTGGGCAACGTTTCATAGGCTCACCGGTTGAAACATTGCTTTGAGGAAAGATATGGCACCTGTTCCAAAGGGTGGAACCGTCGCTGTCACCGGCAGCGCGGGATTCATCGGTAGCTGGGTAGTCCGGCTGCTGTTAGACAAAGGTTATCGGGTCCGCGCCTGTGTGAGGGACGTGGATGACAGCGCAAAGACCGATTTTTTGAGGCAGATGCCCGGGTTCGCATCGGGCCGGCTCACATTGCATGCGGCAGATCTGGATACCCCGGGATGTTTTGATGATGTGTTCAAAGGCTGTCACGGGGTATGCCACGTCTCGCACGTCTCCAGCTACGAAGACCATGACTACGTGCGACGGGTCTGCGATCACATGATTGCCAGCATCAATGCGTCGGACAGCGTCACCCGGGTGATCGTCACATCGAGCATTGCGGCGGTGATATCAGAGATGGACCTCAACGAACTGGTTCGCCGACCGGTGTTTTATGAGGATCGTTACCCGGATGAGAGCAATCCCCGCCGCACGCCGGAAAAACAGGGTTATTCCATGGGTAAGGTGATCGCCCAGAGAGTCTTTTCCGATGCGGCAGAAGTAGCTGGCACCTGGGACGCAATCACCTGCTGCCCGGCAGACAATGTGGGTCCTATCCAGGCTGCGCATCAGCAGACGAGAGGGCCCTGGCAGAGTCTGATCGCCATGATGCTCAAAGGTAAGGAGTATCCACAGACAGGCGTCTATCGGCCGTGGATGACGGTGGACGTTCGTGACGATGCAGCCTGTCACATCGGGCTGCTGGAAAGCATCGATGTCAAAAACGGCGAACGTTACATCGCCTGGTCAACCGACACGCGCAATGTTGAAGACGTGTGTGCGACCATCGATCGGGTCCTGCCGGAACTCAAACATGCAGCACCCGCTTGCGTTGATCCATTCCCGGAACGGGTCCAGGTGAGAGAAAAAGAGATGCGGGCGATCTGGGCGGGGTGTGAATTGCGTAACGATCGGGTCAGATCGGTGGTGCCGATCCAGTTTCGCCCGCTGGATGATTCCATCCGCGACTGTGTTGAATCGCTGTTGACGGTAGGTGGGGTAAAACCCAGCGTGCGGGAACAAAGCTGACACGATGAAGAAATCCATCCTGTTGCGGGTCGGCATGTTTGGCGGCCCGCGCCTAAAGCTCCGGGGTGGAAAGGTCAATCTCGCTGAAATCTGACGCCGTATTGCCTGGCTTGCTGTGTTTTTGCGGGATGGTTCGCGTCTTTCATCCGATCATCTGAAGCACAATGGCCGGTGCAGTGTTACAGGTGGACGGGTGAATGAAGCTTATTTCGCTCCTGGTGGTGCCGGTACTCGTGGCGTTCGCGGGTGATGGGTATGCGCATGCGGATCAGCAGCCAGCCTGCTCGGCACCGGTGCGCCCTTTTGATGATCAGAATGATGTGGAATGGCGTCGTTTTCTGGATCAGACCGAGGCGTTTCGTGCCTGTATCGGCGCACTAACACATCGTCACCAGCGGGCCAGTGATGAACATCAGGCGCTCGCTCGGCAGAGCGTTGAACAGTGGAACGAATTCGTCCGCACAACCCTGAATGCACCGGAAGACTACCCCTGGCCGCCACGTGATGTGAACGAGCAGAGCCGGACATTCTAAGCCGTCGATAAAGCCGACCTTCCCCCCTGCTTAGCCGGAAATCCTAACCGGTGCGTACAGCCTTCTTAACTGCCGGCGCCACCTCAGTAAAGAGCTTCTCCAGACTCATAGCCATCTGTTCTGCCCGCAAACCCGGCGGCACCGCCATAGACACAATATCGGTAATGCCGAAATCGTTGATAAACCCGGTGATCTGCTCCACACATTCCTGCACGTTCCCAACAATCCAGGTCTGCGGCACGGGCGCACCCCGCTCACCCAGGCCTTCGCCGCTCTCCTTAAAAAACCGCTGATACAAAGCCATGCGATAGCGCTCGGCCGCGCGAACCACCTGCCAGTCGGTGTTGCGATCATCGGTCACCAGAATGCTGCGGATGATGCCGATGCGATAGTCCGCTGGCTTTCTGCCACTGCTTTCAAGGGCGGTGACCCAGGGATCATAGGAACGGGCTTTTAAACCTTGCGGCAGAAAGTGGGTGTTGTAACGTGCAGCGCGTGCGGCACCCGCCTCTGACATCGCCGCGACCCACAGTGGTGGACCACCTGGCTGGACGTAGCCGGGGGTAATGATTACGTCTTCGAACTGGTAGCGCTTACCCGTATAGCTGAAGCGTTCGCCGGTAAAGCAGCGCTGCAATACCTCGATGCCTTCGTCCATGAGCGACACGCGGCGACTGACCGGAAAACCAAAACCGCGGAATTCATGCGGCGCATAGCCCATGCCCAGGCCGACTTCGACCCGGCCGCCAGACAGGTTATCGAGCACGGCCAGGTCTTCGGCCAGGCGTATGGGGTGATTGAAAGGCATCAGGCAGATATCGGTGCCAAAGCGTACGTTGCTGGTTACCGCCGACATGGCACCAGCAACCGGGATCCAGCTTGGCAGATAGCCGTCTTCAACAAAGTGGTGCTCGGTGAACCACACCAGATCAGCGCCGATCTGATCGAGCCACTGCACCTGTTCCATGATTTCGCCGTACAGGTGTGCATCACTCACCCCTGAGTCGGGTGGATTGCGAAAGTCATAGCAGACGCCGATTCTCAAGTCAGGCATGGATTCTCCCAGTTAGCTCTGATTGCCAAACACGTACTCAACCTGGTCGAACGAATCGACCGGGAAGACATAGAACAGACGCAGCGGCACCAGACCCGTGTTGACCAGGCCATGACTTGCGTTTTCGGGGATGTAGGCTGTGGACCCGGCGCGTACCTCGAAGGTCTGGTCGTTGACCGTCAGAACCCCACTGCCCTCGACAATGTAGTAGATCTCGACCGGCAGATGCTTGTGCAGGCTGACCGTGTCAGGCCCACCAACCGGGAGTTCGGCGATACCGCAGGTGAGGTTTTTCGAAGCGCTCCGGTCTGCGCTGATCAGGGTGCGCCATTGAACCTTGCCTCTGATCGGATCGTCCCATTGTTCCAGGGCACAATCGCTCTCGTGCACGATCACGGGTGTTGGCTGGTTGTCGGACGATTCAGGCAGGTGTTTCATGTGCGGTCAAGGGCATTGCGGATGACATTGTTGTTGCCAGACTCTATGGTGAATGATTCCTATATACCAGCGTAGAAGAGGGCAAACATGGCATTGGAAATAGACGTGTTCTGGTCTTTTCGCAGCCCCTGGTCGTATCTGGCCACACCGCGGTTGCGGGCCTGGCAGCGCGACTATGACCTCAAGGTGAATTTCCGCCCGGTGTATCCCATTGCCATTCGAACCCCGGAATTTTTTCTGCAGATGAATCCGCTGTGGCCCGGTTACTTTCAGCGCGACCTCAAACGGGTGGCTGAGTTTCTATCGATGCCGCTCACGTGGCCGAACCCGGACCCGGTGAGTCAGTATCGCGGTGAGGATGGACGCCCACGAACCAGTCAATCGCAACCACACATCCACCGTCTGACGCGACTCGGTGTGGTGGCCGAAGAGGCTGGCCATGGGATTGAATTTGCCGATGAAATCTCGGCTCTGATCTGGACCGGTACCGGGAATTGGGACCAGGGTGATCACATGGCCCTGGCCACACAGCGCGCAGGCCTCGACCTCGCCGAATGCGATGCCATGGTAACAGCGCAGGCCGACCGTCTGGACGGAGTCATTGAGCAGAATCAGGTGGATCATGAAGCTTCTGGTCACTGGGGCGTGCCAACCTGTGCGTTCCGCGGTGAACCGTTCTTTGGCCAGGATCGGCTGGACGTCCTGTTGTGGCGGTTAAAGCAGGAAGGCCTTAAGCCACGCTGAATTCAACGGATTAACCGGACAGGACACTAGATGAAGGACCTGAGCGATCTGCTGCCGCCGGGCATACGTTGCCGATCGATGGACGGCATCAATGGCCTTAAGGTTCACATGCTGGAAGCGGGCGAGGCAGGGCAACAACCGTGCGTGCTGCTTGTGCATGGTTTTCCGGAGCTTGCCTTCAGCTGGCGCCGGATCATGCTCACGCTTGCCGGGGCTGGTTTTTATGTGGTGGCGCCCGATCAGCGCGGATATGGAAGAACGCAAGGCCACGCGCAGGGTTACGATGTTGATCTCATGCCCTGGGGTTTCGAAAACCTGGTAGCTGATGCGGTTGCACTGATCACGATGCTCGGCTACCGCGAGGTTGCCTGCGTGGTCGGGCATGACTTCGGCTCGCCTCTTGCCGGCTGGTGTGCCATGACCCGACCGGACCTGTTCCAGTCGGTTGCCCTCATGAGCGCCCCGTTCGCAGGGGTGCCAGCTGCACTGTCGACTCCATCTGGTCGTGCACCCACGCGGGTGGGTTCGAACTTCAATGATGCGTTGGCGGGTTTGTCACCGGCACGTAAACACTATCACCAGTACTATGCATCGCGCGAAGCCGCCCCCGAGATGGCGGATCCCCCACAGGGGATGCAGGCCTTTCTGCGCGGCTACTTTCATGCCAAAAGCGCGCACTGGAAAGGCAACACACCGCATACCCTTGGTGCCATGACAGCCGAGGCACTGGCGTTGTTGCCAACCTATTACGTGATGAATCTGCATGAGAGCATGCCGCAGACTGTGATCCCTTACATGCCGGACGACGATGGATCGGCGTGGCTGGCGCACGATGAGTTAGCCTTCTATGCAGCTGAATATACACGCACCGGTTTTCAGGGCGGCCTGAACTGGTATCGGGCGCGTCTTGCGGGGGTCGACGCAGGCGCGTCAGCACGCTATGCGGGAAAGCCGATCAGCGTGCCAGGTATGTTCATCGCGGGCGCGCAGGACTGGGGTATTTACCAGACACCTGGCGCGTTTGAACGCATGCCAGGAGCGTTTGCAGATTGGCGCGGTGCAACACTGGTTGAGAACGCCGGTCACTGGGTGCAACAGGAGCAGGCCGCGGCGGTTGGCCGGGCTCTACAGAAATTTCTTGCTGATACCAGACAGGGCAGCAGATGAAAGTCGATCTGGAATACGGTCGCCACGGTCTTAGCCTAAATCTGCCGGATGATCTGGACGTAACTATCATCCGCAAACGAACGCTGACCCCCATTGTCGATGAAGCCGCTGCGGTCAGGCAGGCCCTTGCCTCACCCGTTGGCTGTGCCCCGCTGCGCGATCTTGCGCAGGGCTGTAAAAGTGCCTGCATCCTCATCTGTGATATCACCCGGCCGGTGCCGAACCACCTGTTTCTGCAACCGCTGATCCGGATCCTTCTGGATGCTGGTCTGCAGGCGCACAACATCACTGTGCTGGTGGCGACCGGTCTGCACCGGCCGAACGAAGGGGCAGAGCTCGATGCGCTGGTCAATGATCCATGGGTTATGCAGACGGTGACAGTGGCCAATCATTTCGCCCGCGATGCCGATGCGCATGTTGATCTGGGTCTCACCCCCACACGGGGGACGCCGGTTAAACTTGATCGCCGGTTCGTCGACGCTGATCTGCGGATTGCCACCGGCCTGATCGAACCGCACTTCATGGCAGGTTATTCGGGCGGTCGCAAAGTGGTTGCCCCGGGCATTGCACACGAAGAGACCATCCGCACTTTTCACAGCGCTCGATACATGGAGGATCCCCTTGCTACACAGTGTAATCTGCAGGGTAATCCGCTACACGAAGAACAGTTGCAGATCATTGCGATGCTGGGCGATGTGTATGCGCTCAACACGGTAATCGACGATCACCGTAAACTGGTGTTTGTGAATTTCGGTGAAGTGATCGAAAGCCATCTGCAGGCTGTGGGTTATGCCCACAAAGCGAGCACGGTGGAGGTTGATCGGCGTTTCAGGACGGTGGTGACTTCTGCGGCAGGTTATCCCCTTGACCGCACCTACTATCAGACGGTGAAAGGCATGGTCACGCCGATGCAGATACTCGATACACCCTCAGATCTGATCGTTGCATCCGATTGTTCCGAGGGTGTTGGGTCCGATGCTTTCAGAGCCTCGCAACAGCGCCTGCTCGATCAGGGATCAGACCGGTTTCTGCAAGGCATCCTTAGAAAAGCGCTGGCTGATGTAGACGAATGGCAGACACAGATGCAGCTGAAGCCGATGCGGGTCTCGCGCATTCATCTTTACAGCGCAGGCTTACGGGGTGCTGATCGGACACTGACGGGGGTCAACATGATCGACTCGATTGAAGACGCGGTCATGCGCAGCGTCGAAAGGCACGGCGATCGGGCGGTTGCGGTTATCCCCGAGGGACCGTATGTGATACCCCGATACGTAAGCCGACCGCATTGACCAACCGACCACGCGAAATCGTTTCTATACGCCAAGAAATCCGTCAATCTTGCTTAGCACGTCTTCAGTATCACCGCCATCCAGCTCTTTGAACTTCTGATCGGCAATGTTGGAACCCGCGAGCAGGCCGGCGATCTGCTCGAACGACACAATACGGCGTTTTTTCTTGATCTCGGTGAAATCGCCACCGTGTTTGCGACCGCTTATGTAGAACTGAACGGGTGTGTCCTTACCGGCCAGAAAATTCACCGCAGCATTGTTCATGCCCAGTTTACCCGCAGCAGTCCCGGTGACTTTCTGGGTCATTTCGCCATAGTTCCAGACTATGCCTGCGAGGCTTTTACCGGGGATCAGGTCGCCGAAGGCCGCTCCGGCAAGTTTTGTGACCTGCTTGATCAGAACGTCGGTATAGCCGGGTGCTGCCTGGTATTCCTTCCAGCTCAAATACAGGGAACTGCGAGAACTGTTGCCGAAGTGCACCTTTACGTCGCCCTGTTTGTTCAAGGCGTTGAGGATCTCTGCGCCGGTAGGATAATTCTTGTCTGATTTTGTGGCTTTTGACCCCTTAATCCGCGCCGTAATAAAACCACCGCGCAGGTTCATGCCGGTACTTTTTGCGTAGCCATGATTCGCAAGCGCAATACCTTCGGTGACCTCCCATGCATCCAGGCCGGCGGTTGCGACGTTGGTTCCTGCGTTGTCTGCAACAATGATGAAATTCACGTCCCGCATTGATCGCCCCCGACTTCAAACAGTTCATCCTGCACATTTTGCCTGAGGGTGCCAGAATCAGGGTTCTCGAGGGCTCGATCAAAGTCTCTGATCCGGTATCCCGTTACATCCCGGAATTTGCTGATCTCAAAGTGCACGTCGTCAACCAGGATGGAACCAGCACGCTGGTCGCGGCCGACAAGCCGATGACAGTGCAGCATCTGTTGACTCACACATCCGGTCTGACCTACGGTTTTCTGCCCACGCCGGTTGGCAGGATGTATCAGAGCGACGGTGTAGACAGTGACGGTGCGAGCGGCATGACCCTCGCAGAATTCGCGATCAAGACAGCCGGGCAACCGCTGCTTGCGCACCCGGGCACACAGTGGAACTACAGCATATCGATGGATATTCTCGGGCGTGTGGTGGAAGTCGCTTCCAATCAGCGCTTTGGTGACTTCCTGAAGGCCCGCATTTTTACACCGCTCGGCATGAAAGATTCCGGGTTCCAGGTGTCAGCTGATCAACTGGATCGATTTGCTGCCAACTACGGACCTGATCGTCAGGCTGGAAGTGGAATCACGGTGATTGATGATCCGGTTGAGAGCAATTTTGCCAAACCGCCGAGCCAGGACTCCGGTGGCGGCGGTATGGTCGGAACCGCCAGAGATTACCTTCGCTTTGCGCAGATGCTGGCAAACGGAGGCAGTCTGGATGGGGTGCGCATCTTAAGCGAAACCGCGGTAGATGAAATGACTAAAGACCAGTTGCCCGCCGAACTGGGCGATTCGCCGCTTGCGACGCTGATCCCGTTCGGTGTGAACGGTCTCGGCTTTGGTTATTGCGGGTCGGTGGTTCGGGCCAACGCCGGTCCAACTGCATTTGGCGGTCCCGGTCAATACTCGTGGGGGGGTGCTGCCAGCACCGACTTCTGGATCGACCGACGCCAGAGCTGGTGGGCATGGTCCTCACTCAGCTGATGCCTGCCGGCAGTCAGCCCACCCGGATGATCGTGAACGGGGCAACCTACGCGGCAATCACCGAGACTTACTGACTCGCCTGCGCCAGTCCCAGGGCGGGATGGGATCAGTTGCCTGCCACAACCCCAGATGTTCTTGGCGGGCGCTTCGTTCATCTTTGAGCAGACTTCTATCGTGCAGGTATTGGCGATATGCCCAGGCATGTCCTTCCTGAACCAGCTGACGGTTGACGTTCTCGCCGTTAACGAACACCGTTGCGATGAGCCTGCCGTAGTTGTCCACATCCACCACCTCGATCTGCACGGTGCGACGGCTGAGTTTTTTTGCCAGGGCACGACGCGCGTTTTTCCCCCATGGCTGATCGGTTTCAGGCGTGTCGATCTGGGCCAGCCGGATGGTGGCGCGTTTACCGTTCACCCGCAGGGTGAAGGTGTCGTTCGTCGCTGACCCGCATCACCTTGCCACTTAACCGGGTCGGGGCAGACGGACTTAAATCGTAAGGAGCAAAATCGTCGAGCGCGAGATCCGGCAGGTTTTCGACCTGCTCGGTCAGCCAGTCGATGCGCTGGTAAAACCAATCTATGCCGGCTTCGATCGCCGGTGTGGCCTGCGCCCGCAGCGAATAGCGGAATTCCAGCTCGACCCCGACAGCAAAACAGACGACCAGCAGCCCTGCTGGCAGCAGGCGCCTGAGCAGGCGCGATCGAAGTGGTCTCACCCAGCCATTGCCGCGTACTTAATGCGCGGGCACAGATGCCGTTGCCGGTGCTGGAACCAGGCGCAGTATCTGGCCACCGGAGTTGTGCTCCAGCAGAACCAGGATGCTGCCATCGGGCGCGATTTCCACATCTCTGAACCTGGCCAGATTGCTGAGAAGCGTTTCTGTATGCACCACGCGATTCCCCTCGAGGACCATGCGATAGAGGGTGCGCGCTTTCAGCGAACCGACGATCAGATTGTTACGCCACTCAGGGAACGCGAGACCTGTGTAAAACACAAAACTCGACACCGCCGGTGAAGGGGTGAGGTCCACCACCGGCTGGTCGATGTTTTTCAGATCAAACTCAATGCCGAGTCGATCACCGTAGGCGACCGGGGTGCCGTCGTAGTTCATGCCCCTCGAGGTGAGCGGCCAGCCATAGTTGTGCCCGGCGATCAGCCGATTGATCTCATCACCACCGCGTGGACCCATTTCGGTGCCCCACAGTTCGTTTGTGAGATGACGGAACTCCAGGCCCTGGGGGCTGCGGTGACCATAGGTCCAGATGCTCTTCAATGCACCGTCGGTTTCGGTGAACGGATTGTCCCGCGGGATGCGGCCGTCATCAAACACGCGATGGATCTTGCCCCACGGGGTGGTCAGGTCCTGAACGCCGGTGTAGTTGTCGTTCCCTTTGATCCCCACGCTGAAGAACAGATGACCATCGTCGTCAAAGGCGATGCGGCCGCCTGCGCCAATGTCGGGGACCGAACCGTAGTGATTGATGTCCGCCTGCCAGATGACTTCTTCATCGAGCCATTTGCCGTCGCGGATCCGGCCGCGGACCACCTTGTTCATCGATACCGGGCTTTTTGTGGTCCGGCTCACCGCGTTGCAGTCCATGCATCGATCGCCATATTGAAGGTAGACCCAGCCGTTGTTGGCATAGTCCGGGTGAATGGCTACGTCGAGCATCCAGCCGTACCCCCATTCCTGTTTGACGCTCAGAATGAAGGTGTCGCCGTAGGCTTTCGGGGTGCCTTCGATCAGCTCCGATTGCTCGCCACTGGCAGAAACGATGCTCAGGCCGAGCTTTTTTTCGGTGAGCAGAATTCGGCCGTCAGGCAGTGGCTGGATTGAAAATGGCAGTGGGTCCAGATCGGCAATTACCGTGTGCAGTGTTAGGGCATGTTGTTCGGTTTGAATGACCCCGCCCGGGGTTTCGAAACCGGTGTCGTAGTTGAAGTCAGCGTAGTTGAGACCCGATCGGGTTTCGGTGATGAAGAGGGCCAGGTTCCTGATCTCACTTGTGCTCAACGTCTGCGACCAGGCCGGCATGCCTTTGTTAACGAAGCCGTTTGCAATGCTCGTGCTTACCGCTTCGATGTCTTCACCATGGATCAGGTCCACGCCCACCAGGGGGGTACCCTGAGCCTCGCCCTGCAGACGCTCGCCATGGCAGACCGCGCATTGCTCGATGTAGAGCGCTCCGTAGTGACTCAGATCGGCATTGAGATTTTCATTGAGGCCCTGTGGCTGGGCAGTGGCTGCCAGTGCAAAGCTGAGGCACGCCAATGCGCAGACTGATCTGACCTGATCCATGGCTAAATCTCTTTCCTCGATAGATTTCTTGAGCCTAAGCGAATTGTTAAACGGGGGCCACCGCAGTAAGGTTCTTCGGCTATGCGAAGGGGTAAAAAAATGAAGAGATGGGTTGTTATTGCACTGAGCACACTGCTGGTGCCGCTCGGCTTTGCGGCCGAGCTGCCAATGGGCACGCCTGAAGAAGTGGGCATGTCGAGTGTGCGTCTGCAGCAGATCAACACAGTGATGCGCAGGCATATCGATGCGGGGCATATTCAAGGTGGGGTGACCGCGGTTGCGCGGCGCGGCAAGGTTGTTCACTTCGCCACACACGGTCTGATGGACGTGCAGGCAAAGCGACCCATGGAAAAGGATGCCATCTTCATCATGATGTCTTCTACCAAGCCGATCCTCGGTGTTGCGGCCATGATGATGATCGAAGAAGGCCTGATCCGACCGAGCGACCCGGTCTCGAAATACATCCCCGAATTTGAAGGGATGCAGGTTGCGGTGCTGAAGGATCCCGCAGATGAAGAAGTGAGTCCTTACAACGTTGCGCGCAACGACCCACCGGCCCATCGGCTGGTCCCGGCACGCAGAGAGATCACCATTGAGCATCTGCTGACCCACACATCCGGTCTGATGAGTGGCGGTCTGGGTGCGGCGGTCAGCGCGCCGATCCCGCGGGTTACCCTGGCAGATTACATACCGAAGCTCGGTCAGGTAGCCCTCGACTTTCAGCCCGGATCAACGTGGAAGTACAGCGGCGGTACCGGTCTCGATGTGGTCGCGCGGATCATCGAGATTGTTTCTGGCGTGCCTTATGATGAGTTTGTGCAGACCAGAATCTTCAATCCACTCGGCATGAAAGACACCCACTACAATCTTCCTGCAGACAAAGAAGATCGCCGGGTGGAAATCACTGACCGCGACATGAGCCGTTTCAGAAATCAGACCACCTCGTATTTTTCCGGCTCTTATGGTCTTTCCAGCACAGCAGAAGATTTTCTGCGCTTTGAACAGATGCTTGCCGGTGGAGGTGAACTGTTTGGCAACCGTCTGCTCAGCCCGCGATCGGTTAGAATGATGGCCAGTAATCATACCGGCGATCTGTACAAAGGCTTCTCGCAGAGCGATGAAGGTGTCGGCTTTGGCTACACCGTCGCGGTAGTTGTTGATGACATCAAAGCCGGCGCCCGGAGGAGCAACGGCGCTTTCGGTTGGGGTGGGGCATTTGGCACCCGGTCCTGGACGGACCCACAGGAGGAGCTCACTGCGGTCCTGATGATTCAACAGCCACATCCGGGCACAGCCTACGACTTTGAAAACGCGATCCAGCAGGCGATTATCGACTGATAACACGGATGTAAAAGTGGAAAGTCCTGTCAATAAACTTAAGGCGCGCTGGTCGGGCCGCTCACCGGTGGAAGTTGCTAACCAGCTGGCAGCACCCCTGTATGGCTCAGCGGGTGAATGGGATCTGCCCAAAGATGTTGTACCCAAGGCGGAGTTGCTCTATCTGGCGGTTGGCATCCCCGATGCTTCGGCCCTCCCGAAGGAGGCACTGCTCGAGTCAGTGCAACGCGTTCTGAACAAACCCGGTGATCTTGCGTTGCGTTATGGGTTTGGTCAGGGACCGGCTGGATTGCGTGACTGGCTCGCCGCCAGACGCAGCGCCGAAGAAGGTTTCGAGGTCAATGGCGACTGGTACCAGATGACCAACGGTTCCTCTGGGGCCATCGACCTGATCGTGCGCTCCATGATTGATCCGGGTGATGTGATCATCAGTGAGTCTCCAACCTACATGGGCACGCTGCACAACTTCCGCGGTGTGGGTGCAGATGTACGTTTTGTTCCGGTGGATGATGAAGGTCTCGACGTGCAGGCGCTGGCGCAATTGCTGGGCGATCTCAAAAATCAGGGTAAGCGGGTTAAGCTGATCTACACCATCTCGGCCTACCAGAACCCCACCGGTGTGACGTTGTCGCTCGCACGGCGCAGGCGTCTGTTGGAGCTCGCTTGTGAGTTCGATGTTATGGTGCTCGATGATGAGGCTTACCGGGACCTGCATTTTGAAACCCCTGCACCCATCGCCCTTTCGGCTCTGGCCGAAGGCTGGGGCGTGATCACCACCGGAACGTTTTCGAAGACGGTGGCCACCGGTATCCGTATCGGCTGGATCCATGCGCGGCCAGAGATGCTCGCAATGTTTTCGCGCATGCGTTTTGCGATGGGCCAGAATCAGCTGGGGCTGCGCATGTTCATGGATTTTCTGGAGCATGGCGGGTTTGAACCTCACCTTGCGCATGTGCGTGAGGTGTATCGGCGCAAGCGCGATCTGCTGCACGGCGCTCTCAAAGCGGAGGTCAGTGAGTTCATGGATTGGAAGCTCCCTGCCGGCGGATTCTATTTCTGGGTGACGTTAAAGAACGGTTTACGTTCGCAGGACCTGTGGCGCACCGCGGTTGAAGAGGGTGTAGCCGTCAACCTCGGCTCTGGCTTCATGCCCCAGGGTGAAGCGTCAGAGCAATGCATCCGCATCGCCTATGCCTGGACACCTGAAGAACAGTTTGCAGAAGCAGCACGACGTCTGCGCATCGCCTGCGAGCGAGTTGCCGCAGGCGAGGGTGCGTGATGCCTTGACTCTCTAGCTGGGATCAGCGATACCTTGTCAACCTATTGTGGAGAAACCTGATGCCGGGACCTCTTGAAGGAATTCGGGTAGTTGAGCTGACCACGGCCATACAGGGTCCGGCAGCGGCTCTGTTTTTTGCCAACATGGGCGCAGACGTGGTCAAGGTGGAGCCCCCCATGGGCGACTCGAGTCGCTATCATAGAGGTGCAAAAAATCCGCTGCCTGCCGAAGCTTTCACGGCGCCCTTTCTCGCGATGAACAAAGGCAAGCGTTCGGTTGTGCTGGATGCGCACACGGATCTTGGCGCCGATGCCCTGCACAGACTTCTTTCTCAGGCCGACGTATTCATCAGCAACTACCGGGCATTAGCGCTAACCCGTATGGGTCTCGATCTGGAGGGGTTGGTCGCTAAGTATCCGCGGCTGGTGGTGGGTCACGTCAACGGGTTCGGTCCGCTGGGCCCGGATGCCGACAAGGCCATGCTCGATGGTGCTGCACAGGCGCGCGGTGGTGTGGTGAGCATGTGTGGTCATCCTGACGCGCCACCAACTCCCCCAGGCACGTCTATCGCCGATCACGGTGGGGCCATGCAGCTTGCGCTTGCGTGTATGACCGGTCTGGTCAGCAGGTCGGCCACCGGCAAGGGGCAATTGATTCGCACGTCGTCCCTCGGCGCCCAGTTGTGGCTGCAGATGTGGGAACTGCAACATTCGGCGCTGACCGGAAACATGCTGACGCGCGATGGGCAGTACCACCCGAACCTGAAGGCGCCTTACGGCGTGTACCTGTCCAGGGACGGTATCCCGGTGCAGTTCGTGGCGGCCATGACCGAAGATTCGTGGGCCTCCTGGTGGATATTTGTAGACAAGCCGGAAATGATCCTGGTTGAAGAGTGGAACAGTGCTGGTAAGAGAATCGGCATCAGTGGCAGCGAGACAGGCCTCGACGAGGTTCGGGCCGAGATGAAAAAAGCGTTCGCCAGCAGGGATTTTGCCGAGCTTGAAGCGTTCCTGTATTCCGAACCGGAAATCATCTGGGAGCGTGTACGCGGTCACGCTGATGTTCTGACAGACCCGCAGAATCTGGCCAACGACTACATCGTCGATATCGATCTGCCTGTTACCGGCCCGGTGAAAACCGTGGGTTCATTGATCTCGTTCAGCGAAACCCCGACAGATGCTCCGCATCTACCACCTGGTCTCGGCGAGCATACCGATGCCGTGTTGGCTGATGTGGGTATGAGTCAGAACGACATCGCTGCTCTTAACGAGCACGCGGCGAGTGTCCGCGAGGAAATGTATGCCGCTTTGCTGGGAGAAAGCTAGGGAGGCTCCCTAGGCGAAGTTCATTGCAATGACAATGCGTGGGCGATCACCAGTGTAGGTGCTCACGGAATGCTGCAATTTGCTCGGGAACACGTACAGCATGCCGGTCTTTGGCGGGATTGAGAATGTGGGGTGCGAGCTTTTCTCGTCCTCATAAAACTCAAGCTGACCACCCATCGGCCCGCTCTCACCGGCGTCAACATAGTATGACCCGGATATACGACCCACATGATTATGGCGTCTGCCAACCATTCCCGGTTCACTGACCATGCACCACATCGATCTTATAGCCAGGGTGACCTGCGGCGAATTTTGCCGGATGAACGCATTGACATCAGTCTCGGCGAAGTGAACGAGCTCCTGGATGTGTTCGTTGTCACTGCGATAAAGGTCGGTTGGTGTGATCCACTTGTTGTCAAAGAACGACTTGCCGTTGGGCTGATTGGTCTTCTTGCTGGGCAGTTGTTGCGCCAGCTCCAAAAGATGCAATCGAAGACCCGCATTGAGCGCTTTGGCCTGCGAACACTTGAACGACACGATGGGGGATTTACGGCTTGTCTTTGCTGACACGAACTTCTGTTGATGGTTGTGGATTTTTAAGGATTGTCGGCGCTGAGTGTATGGATAACCAGTCTATTTCGTGCGCAGAATGTAAAAAGACGCGGACGTTCGCTTCGCGATGGCGGTGAATAACGGTTGACCCATGGTGCGCAAAGTCAGGATCATGCGCCGTTGAAGGCAGGGGAGGTTTCATGGAAAGGATTCAGATCGGCGACATATCGATGGGCAATCGGCTGCCGATGGTGCTCATTGGTGGGATCAATGTCATCGAATCACGGGATCTGGCGCTGCGATCTGCCGAACATTTTGTTGATGTGACGCGCAAGCTCGGTGTGCCCTACATCTTTAAAGCATCGTTTGATAAAGCCAATCGATCATCCATTCATTCCTTCCGGGGTCCCGGGCTCGAAGAGGGATTAAAAATCCTTGCCGAGGTCAAGGCTACCTTCAACGTTCCGGTGCTCACCGATGTGCATACACCGGAGCAGGCGGTACCGGTTGCCGATGTGTGCGATGTTATCCAGATGCCCGCGTTCCTTGCGCGGCAGACCGATCTGGTCAAGGCAATGGCGGAAACGGGTGCTGTGGTCCACATCAAAAAACCCCAGTTCATGAGCCCTCAGCAGATCGGCCACCTGGTAGAAAAATTCCGCGAGTGTGGCAATGACAGACTCATGTTGTGCGAGCGAGGCAGTTGCTTCGGCTACGACAACCTGGTGGTGGACATGCTCGGCTTTCGGACGCTGAAAGAACTCAGTGGCAACGCGCCCGTCACATTCGATGTGACCCACTCACTGCAGATGCGCGAAAGCGGGGCGGCCGCATCCGGTGGTCGACGCGAACAGGTTGCGGAGCTCGCTCGTTCCGGGATGGCTATCGGTCTTGCTGGTCTGTTCCTCGAAGCGCACCCGGATCCGGACACCGCACTGTGTGATGGTCCAAGTGCACTGCGGCTTGATCAGCTGGAGGGATTTGTGAGCCAGATCAAAGCGCTCGACGACCTGGTCAAGTCAATCCAGGGTTAGTTTCAAGCCAGGTTTCTCAACCCCGTGCCTGGGCGCGTGCAAGCGCAGGTCTTGAATAGCAGGCCTGCGCCCAACGCTGCACATTGGCAAACGCTGAATAGTCGTGATTGACCATGTTCAGCAGCAGCATGACAGCCGCAACGTTCAGATCCGCAATACTGAACGCTCCGCCAAGCAGGGTCTGACGGTTGGCCAGCACGTCATTCAACACCTTGAGCGGCCGCTCCAGGCCTTTGCCTGCGTTGTCGATGACCTTCTGATCGCGCCGGTCTTCGGGCACGAACAACTTCTGAATGACGATCTGCATCTGCAGCGGCTCGATCTCGCTGATCCCCCATACACTCCACTGCATGGCGCGGGCTTCATCGGCGGGGTTGTCGGGGTACAAGGCGCTGGCATAGGTGCGCGCAAGGTACAGATTGATCGCCATGGACTCGAACAGAACCAGGTCGCCATCGATCAGCGCCGGTATGCGGCCATTGGGATTGATGGCCATGTACTCGGGGGTTTTA
>JAQBYL010000510.1 GCA_027622495.1 Pseudomonadota bacterium | reverse complement strand
CCCACAAATGGTCGAACTTGAGCGAGTTGGTTTCCAGATACCCGAGAATCTGGATGGGCGCACGGGTGACGGCAGGCGCGAAAATGCTGTTCGCCAGCAGGCGCTGCAGGTCCATCAGTGCAGCTCGGCCGGACATCTGCTGCGAACTGAATTTCGGGCCGCCCGCGCCTGAGGACTGCGATGAGCTCACATTCTGCCTCACCAGATCGATCACCCGCTTGATCTGTACATAGGCCTGATACGCGCCGCTCGTCATCGATCTGCCGGTCCAGCCGGCGTTGGCAAGCAGCTCTGCAAAAAGGCCCGCCCACTGCGCGAGAGTATTGACCCTCCTGCCAGCGATCTGGCGCAACCGCGGGATCGTTGGACCGGCCGCGTGTGAGGCGAGAATGTCGATCGTGAGCAGCTGCGGTAGATCCGACGCCAGATGCCGGATACCAAGGTCGACTTCGTTGGACCGAATCAGGCGATTGAGGTCGTCGCTGGTTATGCGGTCCACGCAAAGCTTGAGCAGACGCGCTGCGTTCTGCCACACCGGATGATCACTCAGTCGATCCCCGCCGGATACATCAAACCACGTGTAGGCCGAGGCCGCTGTGAGCCCGGCAAACTCTGCCGCGAAGGCGCTGCGTATCGTGTGTCTTTGCGCCTGCAGATCCGGGACTACCACACCCACGGTTGCGTGGGGATCAGCCGCCAACTGCGCCCGCGCCCATTGTGCTGCAGCTCTGATTTCGTGAGCGAAGTGATCAAAACCGATGCTCTGGCAGCTGCCATGCACAGGCACTGGCCGGTGACGGGTGATCTGATAGCCGGCGCGGCCGAGAGCGTTGAGCCAGGCCAGATCAGCCGGGGGTAGATGCTCGAAACCAAGCAGGTGCAGATGTTCGCGAGCCTGATCCACCCGCTCGACCAGCCGGGCTGCAACATCCGCTTCGGTGATCAGATCGAGAGCTTTGAGGTCTGCCCGCACGCTTCGGTGCCACGCTGCAAAGCTGCGTGCGTTTGCGGTGGTCACAAACGCGTCGGCATCTACGTCGATGCGATAGGCCGCACACTTCTCAAACGCATCGAGCGCCAGGTCAACGGTCCATTGCGCGCCCTGTGGTGCATGTCTGAGCATCAACAGGTTGAGGGTCAGCGCGTCGGCAATCCCAGGCTGATCGGGCTCTTTGCTGACTAAGCTGGCAAAACATTCCACCTTGAATTCGCGCAGAGTCTGCACACGCGGTTGCCGCCAGCAGTGCAGACCGGAGGTCTGAGCATGGCGAGTCAGCGCATGGTTCAACTCCCGTTTGAGTCTTTCGTTGGCGGTCACAAAACCATGCTGCACCGCGCCCGGGCGGAGCGCAGATTCCAGTACATCGGCTGCAAGATTGACGAACAATGGCTGCACCCGGAGAAGTCTAACAGCCTTCGCGGCGCACGCATTGGTGATTGGGGCCGGGCAGAAATTCGATTAGACTTGCTGGCAACGGACAGTGGAAGACGAGCACGATGTGGTACCTGATTGAAGATTTTTTTGACCAGAGCTGGGTGATGAAGGCGGCGATCGGCTGGGGCTGGTTGTGCGTATTGATCATGATCAGTTCAATGGTGAGTTCGGTCCTTGCGCTGATCGTGCCGGCAACCTGATCCACAACCGGTACAGATCATGTGGTTGTCCTCATTAAGTTCCACTCAGCGTGACGCCCTGCTCGGGCTTGCTCATAACGTCGTGGTGTCCGACGGGCTGTTGGATCCGAATGAAGAGAGCATGATCGATGAGTTTCGCCGCGAGATGGAGCTCAACCTCAACGAAGAGTCCGAATACCTTGAGTTAGAGGGGATCGATGGCATCTTTGATACCCGCAAGGCGCGCGTCATTGCCCTGCTGAACCTGCTCAGGCTGAGCTATGTTGATGGTGCGTTTGAGATCGAAGAGGAATGTCTGCTCAAAGAGGTCAGCTCGGCGTTCGGGCTGGCAGATGACGAGTTTCTACTGCTCGACAACTGGGTTCGGCGTCTGATCAGCCTCGAAGAAGAAGCCCACCGACTGATGGGTACTTAGCGTTCGGCGCTGTTCAGTGCGGGCGGTGCGTACTGCGCATCGGCTATCTCATTCATCAATAACCGTTCGAGTTCAAACAGTTTGTGTTCAGCTTCTGCCCGGTCAAACTGATCCACTGACTGGGTTCTGAACCCCAGGCCACACCGGTAGCCCTGTCTGGTTCGGGTGCAGTTGTGCACGACACAGTGCAGATTACTCAACGCAAGGTCGCGCCAGGCGATATCCGCTATCAGTTTTGTCGATGTGGGATACGGCCGATCTGAACAGATGGCTACGCCATAACGGTGGTAGTCGAGGGCGCGTACCTCGAACTTTTTCAGGGTGCCTTTCACACGCAACGTAAGCGTAAAGTCCCCGGGGCAGCCGAACCGTTCGGTTCGCCTGCGATCAGCACAAAACTGCAATGCCATAGCCGATTTTAGACCGCTGATCCGATGGGTCACCGTGATGAGTTTCTCAAGCGAAGAGGACGTCGGTCAGGGTTTTAACAGGATTCTCTTTGCCTCGTTGAGCTGTTGGGCCAGATAGGTGGTCCCGCCCTTGTCCGGGTGGAGCTTCATCATCAGCTTGCGATGTGCCTCGATGATCTCTTTCTGGGTGGGCATGTCGCCCAGACCAAGAATCTGCCGGGCTTCCTGTTTTTCCATCGAGTCTGCGGCGGGCGGCGGGCTGTTGGATGTCGCGCTGTTGTTAAGAAATCGACGGACGAGAATGGGCAAACCGATTATGGTGGCGGCGGCAACGGCTGTCAGCCAATGAAACCGTCCGGTCAGGGTGAGGACCGCTAGAGCTGCGATCATCAGACCGGATATGATTGCGCGGCCGCGAGCCGAC
>JAQBYL010000023.1 GCA_027622495.1 Pseudomonadota bacterium | reverse complement strand
TTTGTTGTGCAACGCAGTGCCACAGGCCACAAAGCAGTGTTCGCCTCGCTCAGTCGAACTTCAAACTACATCCGTACCTCGCTGGAGCGAGGGAACTCCATATGGATCGCACAACGGCAGGGGCGGGCTAAAAACGGTATCGATCTGACCGATCCAGCGCTTGTTAAAATGCTCGGCCTTGCGCACCGTAAAGAATTGAAGACCTTCACTGACTTCAGTCATCACATCGACATCGTGCCGGTGTCGGTATGCTACGAGCTCGACCCGTGCGACCTGAACAAGGCCACTGAATTGTTTGTTACCCAGCGCGATGGTGCGTACCAGAAGAGTCGCGATGAAGACATGCACAGCATTGTGCAGGGCATGCTTGGTTTCAAAGGGCGTGTGCATCTGAAGTTTGGTGAAAGCCTGAAAGGCGACTACCCGGATGCTGACAGCCTGGCGCACACACTCGATCGCCGCATTGTGAGCGGCTTGAAAGTCTTTCCGACCCATGTCGAGGCGGCCCGGCTGATGGGGATCGAACCATTGCCGCAGACGCTACCGGAGGTTGCCGAGGTAATGTCGAAATTCCGCGCGCGTGTGGAGGCTTGTTCTGAAGACGAACGACCGTACCTTCTGAATCAGTACGCTAACCTCATACGCAATCGAAGCAACTTCGGTCTTTAGGCTGCGCTACAACTCTCACCTTCTACCTGTACCACTAACTCATACGACCAGAGGCGGTTCGTCCAGCGCTGCCTGTTGCTCGCGCAGATTCAGTATGTGTTCTGCCCAGTACTTCTGGGTGTTGAACCAGGGAAAAGCCAACGGAAAGGCGGGGTCAACCCAGCGCCGTGCGAGCCACGCAGCCTGATGCATGATGCGAAGGGTCCGCAGCGGCTCAATCAGGCGCAACTCAACGGGGTTGAAAGAACAGAAAGGTTCGTAGGCATCAATAATGATCCCCATCTGAACCTGCTGGTCGACACGCTCGCCAGATAACAGCATCCACAGATCCTGGATCGCGGGCCCGCTCACACAATCATCAAAGTCGACGAAGTGGGGGGTGTCGTTGCGCCAGAGGAGATTCCCGAGATGACAGTCACCGTGGATCCGCTGCATGTTGATCCCCGCCATCTGCGGTTCAATACGCTCGATCAGGTGCTGCGTGATGGTCGAGTAGGCCTCGATCATGTCAGGTGGCAGAAACTCCTGCGCAAGCAGAAACGCGCGACTTTCCGAGGCCATGCGTTGTGAGGTAAGCGCAACACGATGTTTGAAGGGCCTTGTTCGACCCACTGCATGAATACGCCCGAGGGTACGGGCCAGCACGATCAGGTTCTCTTCGACCTCGATGTTCGGGGCATGCCCGCCCTGGCGCGGATAGATCGCAATGCGAAAACCCTGGTATTCAAACAGCGTTTGACCGTCGATGGACAGCGGCGCGACGCAAGGCAGTTCGTAGTCGGTAAGTTCCTGCACGTACTGGTGTTCTTCGAGGATCTGCTCGTCGCTCCAGCGATTCGGCCGGTAAAACTTGGCGACCACAAAGCTTTCGTCTTCCAGTTCGATCTGGTAGACGCGGTTTTCGTAGCTGTTGAGTGCAAGCAGACCACCGCTTGCCCGATGACCGGTGGATTCGATCGCGTCCAGAATCAGATCGGGGGACAAGCCCGCATAGGGCGTTTGCGTAGGTTCGGACATCGGCCATGCTTGTGCGGGATTGGCGCGCAGTGTAGCAGACCCGATCCACCGGACAGGACACTGGATAGCGGATCTGGGGGTCAAATCAGACCTCTCCCCTCGCGATGGCTTCAAGCGGTGCGCGTGCCGCACACCAGACATGGATCTCGCTGGCTCCGCGTGCGAGCAGAAGCCGGCTCAGTTCGTTTACTGTTGCCCCTGTTGTGAGCACATCATCGACAATGGCGAGGGTCCCGCCGAAAGTTCTGGTGGTGGTGAATGAGCCCACAAGATTGGTGGCGCGCTCAGCGGCAGTGAGGGTCTGCTGTGGCGGTCGATGGCGTCTTCTGATCGCGTGTCGGATGATCGGGATGCGATGCTTTCGCGCAATTTGCGAGGCTAAGAGAATCGCCTGATTGTATCCGCGCCTTCGCAAGCGGGTTGCTGAAAGCGGGACAGGGACGATCAACTCAGGCCACCGTGCATTGGCATATCGGGCGGTGACCGCGGCCAGAAGGATCTGACCGAGAATGCGCGCTTCGACGCGACCGTTGTTGAACTTGAGCCGCTGCACCAGACGGGCAACCTCGGTTTCAAACCGCAGCGGAACCACGGCGCAATCAAAATCAAAGGTCGAACAGGCAGGGCAGGCAGGATAAGCAGAGCTGATGGGCAACGCGCAGCGGCTGCAGCAATGGGTGTTCCAGGCAAGTGTGGGCAGACAGTGTTCGCAAAGGTCGATCGCACCGGCACAGTCGGTGTCACACAAAACGCAGTTGCGCGGCAGCAGATGGTTAAGGCGGAATTTCACGGTAATCAAGGCTAACCCTGTGAAGATCCCCACGATGTGGGTCACACGCCAGCCGTTAAGTGAGATATGCATCGTCTTCGACGGCAGTTTTGTGGACAATGCTGTGCTGACTCCTGGTTTTAGTGGGCACGCATGACGAGTTCGGCACGCGATACGCGATTTCTTCTGTTTGACGTTTTTGATTTCCCTGGGCATTACGCGCAGCTGGATATCGTCGACCCACCTGGTGAACCCCTGATCAGCGCGATCCTCGATGAGGCGCAGCGTTTTGCCGACAATGAACTTGCGCCGATCAACTCAATCGGTGATCAGCAGGGCTGTCGTCTGGAAGATGGCAAGGTCACCACCCCCGATGGTTTCAAAGCCGCCTACAAACTTTTCTGTGCGAATGCGTGGCCGAGTCTGACCGGTGATACGCGCTATGGCGGCCAGGGCCTGCCCGACAGTATGAGCCTGGTTCTGGAGCAGACACTGTGCACAGCGAATCTGGCCTGGGCGATGTATCCGGGTCTTTCTCGCGGCGTGATCGAAGCGCTCGAGTCGCATGGGTCTGACGTGGATAAACAGAACTTTCTGCCCAGGCTGATCAGCGGCGAATGGACCGGGACCATGTGCCTCACAGAACCTCACGCGGGATCTGACGTGGGGCTCGCAAAAACCAGAGCGCGGCCGAATGCCGATGGCACCTACGCGATCAGCGGCACCAAGATTTTTATCTCTGCCGGTGAGCACGACCTTGCCGACAACATCGTGCACCTGGTGCTGGCCCGGTTTGACGACGCGCCCGCAGGGACCCGTGGTATATCGATGTTCGTGGTACCGAAGATCGATCTGGATGGCAGACCCAACAATGTGGTCTGTGGCTCCATCGAAGAAAAAATGGGTATTCACGGCAACGCCACCTGTGAACTGCTTTTCGACGTAGCGAGAGGTTATCTGATTGGCGAGATGAACCAGGGCATGCGCTACATGTTCACCATGATGAACGCAGCCAGGGTGGTGGTTGGTTTTCAGGCGATCTGCCTTGCCCAGGCCGCGTTTGATAAAGCGGCGCGCTACGCTGTGGATCGACTGCAGATGCGTTCACTGTCGGGCCCCAAGGCGCCCGATCAACCGGCCGATCCGATCCTGGTGCATCCGGACGTGCGGCGCATGCTCCTCACTCAGAAAGCGGTTATCGAAGGGGGTCGTGCGCTGGTTTATTTCACCGGTGCACTGATCGACAAGACCGAACGCGGTCGAGATGAAACGCAGCGCGCGGAAGCCGGGGTGCTGCTCGATTTTCTCACGCCCATCGTCAAAGGTTTTCTGACCGAAGTCGGTTTCGACGCAATCAATGATGCTGTGCAGATTTTTGGCGGGCACGGCTTCATTGCCGAAACCGGTGTGGAGCAGATGGTGCGGGATGCACGAATCACTCTGCTCTACGAAGGCACAACGCAGATCCAGGCACTCGATCTGCTTGGTCGCAAGGTGCTGATGAAGCAGGGCGCAGGTCTGATTGCGTTCGGTAGACTGATGGAGGAGCTTGCAGGTGAATGCGATGGCAAGTTGGATGATCTGGCCGCGGGTCTGCGGGGTCTGATCAAGGAATGGAGTGACATGACGTTCGCCCTGGCAGCCGTGGTTGCCCAGAACCCAGACGAACTGGGGGCGGCGTCGGTGGATTACCTTTTCTATAGTGGCTATGCCACCCTTGCTTACTGCTGGGCACGGATGGCGGTGGTGGCGGCAGCTGACGGCGAAGATCCTTTCATGGCCGGAAAACTCGCCACTGCCAGATTTTATTTCAAGCGTGTGTTGCCCCGTGCAGGCGCGCACAAGCAGGCGCTTGAGGCGGGTGCGGATGTGTTGATGGATATCAGCGATGAAGCCCTGACGAACGGCGCAAGCCAGACAGGACACTAGAACAATGCTCGAATACAGCGCCCCGCAACGCGACATCGAATTCCTGCTGTTTGACCTTTTCCGGGTGCAGCAGGTGTGGAAAAACATACCCGCGTTCGCAGACTTCAGCGATGACCTGGTTCGGGCGGTGGTGGCTGAAGGTGGCAAAGTCGCCGGGCAGGTGATGGCGCCGGTCAATCAGCAGGGCGATGAGCAGGGATGTACCTGGAACGATGGTGTAGTTACCACACCCACTGGTTTCAAGGCAGCCTATGACGCCATGGCCCAGGGTGGCTGGATGGGTCTGTCGGGCAACCCGGTGTACGAAGGCCAGGGCATGCCCAAGATGCTCGGTTGCCTGGTAGAAGAAATGTTCTGGGGTGCCAACACGGCCCTTTACCTGTACGGAACACTGACTGTGGGATCTTCGATCTGCATCGAAGCACACGGAAACGAAGACCAGAAAAACACCTATCTACCGAAGCTCTACAGCGGTGAGTGGTCCGGTGCCATGGGGTTAACTGAAGCACATGCGGGCACCGACCTCGGCATGATCCGTACCCGCGCTCTACCTCACAGCGACGGAAGCTACCGGATCAGCGGGACCAAAATATTCATAACCAGTGGCGAGCACGATCTTTCGCAGAACATTGTGCACCTGGTGCTGGCCAAACTTCCCGGTGCGCCGGAGGGGACCAGAGGGATCTCACTTTTTATTGTTCCGAAGTTTGTGCCTGATGATGATGGTGACGCCGGTGCACGCAACAGCCTTTCCAGCGGCTCAATTGAACACAAGATGGGAATTCGCGGCAGCGCCACATCGGTGATGAACTTTGATAACGCTACCGGCTATCTGCTCGGTGAAGAAAATCAGGGTCTGGCGTGCATGTTCACCATGATGAACTACGAACGCCTGTCAGTTGGCATACAGGGTCTGGGTGCGGCAGAACTTGCCTATCAGCAGGCGGTTCGATATGCGAAAGACCGGCTACAGGGCCGCTCACCGACGGGACCAAAAAATGCAGATGGCCCTGCCGACAACCTGCTGGTTCATCCGGATGTTCGGCGCATGCTTTTAACCCAGCGTGCCTACACCGAAGCCGGCCGCGCCTTCGGCATGTTTGTGGGTATGCAGCTGGATCTGGGGAAGTACAACAACGATGCGCAGGCCCTGGCGTTTTCTGAACTCCTGACCCCGGTGGCGAAAGCGTTCTTGAGTGAACGCGGCTTTGAATGCGCGGTGCTGGCGCAGCAGGTTTTCGGTGGCCATGGCTATGTTAAGGAGTGGGGTGTGGAGCAGATCGTGCGTGATGCACGGATTGCTCAGATCTATGAAGGCACCAATGGTGTGCAGGCACTCGATCTGATCGGCCGCAAGGTGTTGCGCGACGGTGGCGCTACATTGCTCGCGTTGATCGATGAGATGCGCAACGACGATGTGCCTGAAGAGTTTGCACAGGATCTTACTGATGCGTTCGATCGGCTTGTTCGCGTGACGGCATCCATCGTCGAGCGGGCCTCAAATGACCCGGAACTCGCAGGATCGGTGTCGGTTGATTTTCTGGATCTGGTCGGGCTTACGATCTATGCATGGTTGTGGGCAAGAATGGCCGGTGCCGCACCCGATGATGAGTTCGGTAACGCCAAGCGAAAGACCGCGCGTTTCTTTTTCAGTCGAATCCTGCCGGGAGCAGTTGCGCTTGAACTCGGTGCAGGTGCGGATTCAGACGTGGTCATGCAGATGACCGAAGAAGAGTTTTAGGAGTAAAACTAGTAGGGGAGTTTCGCGTGCCAGATTGGATCTGTTGGGAATCTGGGTCTCATGATTGAGTTCACCAGATCCGGTCTGATTTTCAGCTCGAACGGATATTCATAGGAAAACGCCAGCGGATATCGTTCGGGTGTCAGAACGTATAGCTCGAGATCCAGGTCAACGTACTCTTTCGACACCGCAAGACCAGGTGCCCCCAGCATGATAAAACCGTGCTGATTGCGCGATATCTCCGCCGGGATAGTCGCCTGGGCGTATTGATCAATCAGTGTTTCGAGCAGGCGGGATCGATGCTCATCGCTCACCGTTCGTTTCAGTTTTTCCGCGTTCATGTTGATGACGTGATCTTTGAGATCAGTGGTCTTGATCAGGTCAACAAGTTCGCTGTGATTGAACGACAATGTTGTCACGAACGGATGTATGTCGGCGTTCGCAAAACCAGCCGCGAGCAGCGTGTGATAGTACACGGGCCAGTTGTTGGTGGGCAAAATCGCCTGGTTGCCGTTCCTGTCAGGTGGTGTGAGCCTGGCTGTGCCGGTTGAATCAAATACCGCGAACCCCCGGTCATTGAGGCGTGCACGAACCATCTGAAAAAACTCGCGGCTGTACAGCCGTGCCAGGTTGTAGTCGTAGGCCGCTGGAAAGTCGATGTAGATTGCGTCGTATTTGGCGGTGTCGTTCCTGATGAAGTAGTAACCGTCGCCCTGTCGGGTATCCACACGCGGGTCGCGAAGCGCATCGCGATTTGCACGACGGAAAGTTGGATTGTTTTTTGCCAGATCAAGAAGAGTGGCATCCAGATCAACATGGCGGATCTGAATCTGCGGGTGCTTCAGCAGTTCCCTGATCAGGAGACCATCACCAGCACCCAGCACCAGGACTTTCTGTGGCACAACCCGGGTCGCGATGATCGGCACATGCGCAAAATACTCGTGATAGATCTCTTCGGTAGAAAAGTTCAGCTGAAAGCGACCGTCCAGTGTCAGGATCTGGTCGCCCGGAAAATCGTGATTTTCCGGGAGGCTGAGCTTTCGGCTTAAGGCCGGGCGGAAAAGATGCCGCACGCTTGGCAGCTCATCGGGAACAATGTTGATTTTCTGATACGGCGAACTTGCATGAAAAACCGGTGGCAGGTGATCTTCCAGGCTGAACGTGGTCGAAAGCGATTCGCCGAGTTCAATGTAGTAGAAATAACGTTTCAGAAAATACTGATGGATCCCGCCAATCTGAACCGTACTGATGAGCAAGACGGCGACGAGGGATGCACTGAACGCAATCGGTATGAGCCGCCGGTCGATTGCAAACCAGGCAATCGCCAGGGCGCATAACCCGTTGATGATGGCTACGCCAAAGCCGATCCCAAGCGGTTCGAATGCGGGCAGCAGAATCAGTGGAAAGGCGAGCGCACCGATCAGTGAACCCGTGTAGTCAAGGCCCAGCAGCACGCTGGTTGCGTGCCGGATGTTCAGTTTCCGGCCGACCGAGATCAACAGGGGCAGTTCGATACCGGTCAGGGTGCCGATGGCAAGCGCCAGCGAAAATGCTGTGCCGAAGAGGATTTCAGGTCCAAAGCCCGCCCCTCCTGCGTGGTAAAGCTGGGCGAAGACCATGTGGGCCATGTTCAGCAGCACGACGGCGAGCGCGCCGAGCGCGGTTAACCCGACTTCAACCACAAACAGAGCTTTCCAGGCAGAGAATCTCTTTTCCAGCCGCTCACTTAAGAACGCACCGAGGCCCAGGCCAAGTAGAAACAAGCCAACAGTTACGCTGTACCAGATGACCGTGTTTGATGCGAGGAGCGAGATCTTATGCGCAATAACCAGTTCGTAGAGGATGCTGCAGGCCGCCAGAACGACGGTGAACAGGTAGTGCACCGCATGCCGTTTTTCAGGCATCAAAACCCCGGGCGATCACCCGGACATTGGTGTGGGTTGCGGCAAACGCCGCACTCAGGTGATCGATTGCAGCCTGGGCATTCATCTCACCGCAGGTAAAGATATCGAGCGCGGCGAAGCGATGTTCCGGCCAGGTATGGATCGAAAAGTGCGACTCTTCGATCATCACCACAAGCGAAACCCCAACTGGAGCGAACTGATGCGCCCGGTGGTCGACGTAGCTCGCCTTCGACTGGCGCACTGCTTCAAGCAATGCCGGCTCTACCTGTTCCACATAGCTCAGGCGATCAGCGTCGCAGCCAACGAATTCGATCAGGTAGTGTTGTCCGAGAGTAATCAAACGGGTGGTCTCACATTCAGGCTTTAAGGTAAACGGTGATGATGAATTCGTTGATTGCCGGTGCCTGCCACGCGCAGATCACCAGCAGAATTCCAAGGGCGGTCTGAGTGCCGATCAGGGATTTGAAAACACTCCTGTCGGCGGTCGGCACAGCGCGCCGTTCGGTGATCAGACAAACACCCGTCAGGGCATTCAGGCCGGCGATCAGGAAGGCGGCCAGGGTGAGACCGGTGATCGGATAAAGAACAAAAGCAAACACCAGAGCACCGGCGCAGGCACCGATGTAGTCGAGACCGAGCACTTTGATGTCGGACTCCGGCACATGCAGATTGCGCACGCCGATGAGGAGCGGAATCTCCATGCCACTCAGGATGCCAATGATGATGATCAGGCTGTGAGCAATCAGGCTGAACAGTGCGCCCGGTGCACCGGTTGAGTCGACCCAGATCAGGAAGACCAGCGAAAAACCACCGATCACCGAAAGAATCACTTCGACAATCTGAAGGGCCAGCACCGGTCGGGCAAGCATCCGGTCGCGCACAACGAAAGCACCGATCCCCATGGAAAGCATGTACAACCCGATGGTTACGCTGTAGCGAAGAACCGTGTTGCCGAGAAATGCAGAAAGGATCTGCCCGAGCAACAGCTCATAGGCAATGCTGCAGAAAGCCAGAATAGTCACGATCAGGTAAAACATGCTTCGCCCGAATCCTTGTGGGTAAAAGCCTGGACGCGGGGACGATAGCAGAATCTGTCACAGCCGGTGCGTGTGGCGATTCACATTTTGTGCGTCGTGCTTCCCACTTTGTTGGCTTTGCGTTGTGCCTTGCAATGTTGCAACATCATCAATGGCCTGGCCCAACGGGAAAGAAACTTTGTCTGACCATCGTAAAATTGCGTATTCCCTGCCGCTCGATCGGATAGACGTCAGCAACCCCGATCTGTATCAGCAGGATGTCTGGCGGCCTTATTTTGAACGCCTGCGCGCCGAAGACCCGGTGCATTTCTGTGCGAACAGTCGTTTTGGTCCGTTCTGGTCGATTACCCGCTTCGATGACTGCATCAAAGTAGATAAAGACCATCACAATTATTCAGCTGAACCAGTGATCACCATTGGGGATCCAGTCCCCACCGATCGACCGCCACCAGACATGTTCATCCAGATGGACCCGCCGCGCCACGATCAACGGCGTAATACCGTGCAGCCGGCAGTGGCGCCGCGCAATCTGCGCAACCTGGAACCTCTGATCCGTGAGAGGGTGGTCCAGATTCTGGATGAGCTGCCGGTGGGGGAGACCTTTGACTGGGTCGAAAATGTGGGCGTCAACCTGACCAGCCGCATGCTCGCGACCCTGTTCGACTTCCCCCAGGATGAGCGCCGCAAATTGATCTACTGGTCGGATGTCTTTACCGACGACCCGCGAACCGGTGCATCGCGCTACACGGCGCAGGAACGAAGCGATGCGGTCCGCGACTGCATGCAGACATTCACCCGTTTGTTTGCGCAGCGCAGTGCCATGCCACCGGGTGAAGATATCGACCTTTTAAGCATGTTGGCGCACGGACCGGCGACGCAGGATCTGATGGACCGGCCGGAAGAACTGCTGGGCACGCTGATCCTGTTGATTGTGGGCGGTAATGACACCACCCGGAACTCGATCAGTGGTGGCGTGATGGCGTTGAACGATTTCCCGGACGAGTACGCGAAGCTGCGGGCAGACCCTGGTCTGATCACCAGCATGGTCCCGGAAATCGTGCGCTGGCAATCACCTGTGCTGCATATCCGTCGCACCATGAGCAACGACTGTGATCTGAATGGCAAACAACTCGCCAAAGGGGACAAAGTCATCATGTGGTACATCTCCGGCAATCGCGACGAAAGCGCGATTGAGCGGGCGGACGATTTCGTGATCGACCGCAAGAACCCGCGCCACCATCTGTCTTTCGGCTTTGGCATACACCGCTGCATGGGTAACCGCCTGGCCGAGATGCAGCTGACCGTGCTGTGGGAAGAAATTGTGAAGCGGTTCTCTCAGGTGGAAGTGGTTGGCCCGGCGGAGCGCTTAGGGTCCAATCTGATCCGTGGTATCACCCACCTGCCGGTCCGATTGCACGCCTGATCGATCCGGCAATCGATCAGATTGACCGCTTCAGGGGATGCCGATCATCTGCACGTGGCTGTGCAGGCGAAGGGTGGCATCGGCGTCAACCAACTCCCCCATCCCGTCATCTGTGATCAGCTTGCGATAGTCGATCCAGTCTGACTCGGTGTGGTAATACAGTTCAGCCATACCGGCGTATGGCTCGAGGTGTGGCTCGAGGCTGAGACTGACCACGTAGCGAAAACCGCCCACCTGCTCCATGACCCCGCGAACGTTTGGCACGTGCACCTCCAGCCAGTGATCAAACAGGGCTGCAGGCTCTACCCCGGGTTTATTGGTCAGCAGAAAGGTCACTTTGAAAAAGCCGCTTCGGGTAGTCGGATAGGGATCGTTCAGGGTCAGCGGTTCAACCGGGAGCTGGCCGTCCAGGATCACGTATTCGGTGGTGGCCCAGGGCAGATAGGGCTCGGCTTTCTGTTGAAACGTGTCCGTGGGTTCGGTTCCATGCGCCACCGCGGGTCGATTCAATGGTGCATCCCACCACAGTTGCGCCATACCATCCCAGGGGTGAGCGCCGTTGTCGTCAGCATCGAACAGGGTGGCGATGTATTTTGTGGCGTGGCGCCTGCCCTTTTCGAAGTTTCGCAGTTGCGTGTGGATCACATCAGGCATGTGATTGGCAAACCAGTGCATCACCAGTTCTTCGCGCGCGGTGTCGGCTCGGCGCTTGATCAGGTAGACGATCTTTGCCCCATCGGTGGCGGCCGGTCTGGGTGTCTGGGCCATCTGTTGCTCCTGGTTTGCGGCGGTTGTATGAGCGTAACGTGTTGTGCGCCTCATTTCGACTAAGGAGGTGTTAGTTGAAAGCAGAGTGCATCGTTCCCATACTGCGGCCATGACTGAACCTGCTGCCCTATCCGGAAAAAACGCGAACTGGCTGATCTACGACGGCGAATGCCCGTTCTGTTCCAACTACATCGCTGCCCTGCGCCTGAGACAAAGCAGTGAGGTCCGCCTGATAGATGCTCGCCTCGGCGGAGTTGAGGCCGATATCTGCCGTGCTGCAGGTCTGGACCTTGATGAGGGGATCGTTCTGCACCTGGACGGATTCTTCTACCATGGTGCTGATTGTCTGAATCGACTTGCGCTCCTGACCACCGGGGCAGACTGGTTCAACCGGGCGAGTCGGGCGATGTTCCGTTCGTCCGTTGTCTCATCGATCTGCTATCCGGTTCTGCGGGCTGGCCGTAATCTGACTCTACGTCTGCTGGGGCGCAAACCGATGCACCCTTTAGCTCAGGGTTGGTAGCGTGGCGCTGGTCTGAAACTGGCTGAATTGCCACAGGCTGGTTATGAAAGCCACAAGAGCGAAACCGGGCCGGAACCAGGTGGCAATAGTGATCGCTTTTTGCGGGTAAACCAGCGGCAGCTTATGTTTGGCGGATGCGACTGCCATAATGAATTCAACGCGCTGTTGCGGCAACGGCGCAGTTAACGGTTCACACGTTCAGGTTTAAACCCATTCTCACCTCATCTAACAGATACACGACGGTGCTCTCGCTGCTTCAGCTGCTGGTGGTGGTGGGTGGCTGTGCCTGGCTTTCGGTGAGTCACGATCTGATCACGGTGTCGAGTTTGAATGTGACGGATCTTCTCGTGGGGCTTGCGCTCAATACCATCGCATTGTGCCTGCTCGGTGTGAGGTTGATGTTTGTTTCAATCGGGGTCGGTCTGGTTGCAAGCGTCCGTCAGTTTGTTCGTCTCACTTTCCAATCGATATTTTATCTTTTTCTGCTGCCCCTCGGGCTTGGCATGGAAACGGCGCGCTATGTTGGTTTTCGACGGCTGTGCCCCGACGCACCGAGGCGTCAGATTGTTCTCGGAGTTCTGTCAGATCGTGGTGTCGGTATGGTGACGTCGGTCTGCTTTGCGGTGGTGGCGTGGTTTGGCTATCGCAAACTTGGCGTCTGGTTAGCCATCGGCAGTCTCGGTTTTCTAGGTGTCGTAGGCACGCTGGTTTTTGCCCGGATGGTCGCAGGAGTCTTCTGGCAGCTTTTCAAGGCACTGTTGATCAGCTTCGTGGTTCATGGTCTCACCTGCTCCGCTGTTTATTTTCTGTGTTGTGGCCTGGGTCTGATACTGGATCCATGGCTGGTCACGCTGGCCATCTCCGCCGCCGTGTTCGGCGCCATCATCCCGCTTGCAATCGCCGGGGTTCAGGCCGGTGATTTCGTTGCCGCGGGGATACTGACTTATCTGGGCGTCGATGGCGTTGCAGCACTGACACTGGCCTCTGTTTACTATCTGACCCGGTTGCAGGGGGCGCTGTTCGGCGCCGTTATTGAGGTCAAGCGATCCTCACTCGGTCTGGTCGAGATCTGGAACAGCAGAGAAAAGGGGTTTTGAAAAACGCCCTGTCGTGAATGGCATCGTGGCAACAAGCAATGTGGCATGGATCTCAAATAGGGGCGTGAGCGCTGTCACACTGTGAGGGTTTCCTCAGAAATGTCTAACCCATGACCTTAAAGTAAACCGGTATCAAATGTTGATGGGTTTGCGCGATGAAAGGATTCACGCTTCTGGAAATGCTGGCCGCGCTGGTGGTGATGAGCCTGTTGGGTGCAATTGCCATACCGGTGTACACCTCGTTCGCTGAAAAAGCCAACATGAGCCGCGGTATAGCGGATCTTTCCAATATACAGATGACTGTTCAGAATTTCTGGTCGGAGAACATGCAGTATCCGGCGTCTTTAGGTGATATGGGTCTGGCTGATATGGAAGACCCCTGGGGTAAAAAATATGTCTACCTGCGCATTGAAGGGGTGGATTTCATGCTCATCAAGAATGATGTGCGGAAAGACAAGAATCTCAAACCGATCAACACCGACTTTGATCTGTACAGCGTGGGTGTCGATGGGGACACCCAGAAAACCCTCTCAGCCAAAGTCAGCAAAGATGATGTGATCAGAGCAGCCAACGGGAGCTTCGTCGGTCTCGCCGAAGATTTCTAGATGGCACTCACCGGTAGCTACCACGGACGGGTAGAGCGCAGCGTTTTCGCTGCGTTCCTGCTCTTGACGGTTATACCACTCACCGCTATCGGCCTCTTCACCATCTGGCAGATCAATACACAGACGCTGGATCGGGCAAAGATTGAACAGAAAGACACTGCAAAGGCCTATGGCCTGACACTGATGCAGCGGATCGCTGACCTTGCTCATCAGGCTGCTCCATTGATTATAAATGACGAGGTCGCCCAGGCCTGGTTTGACAATCACTGGATGATCAAAGAGGTCGCCACACCGCCCGACCCCGTAGTGTGGTCGGGTGATCGACCGGTGCTGGTAAAACAGCAGGAGGACTACTTTCTCGGAATACCGACTGAGGGCCGACTGTTCTGGGTCATGATCGATCCGCACCAGTGGTGGTTTGATCTGGGCGAAGTACCAAATGAAAACCGTCTGTGTGTGCTGATTGATGATCGAAGTGTCGCGTGCGGTGAGGAACCATCGGGCGAAGAGGTAATCAGGACCATCTGGCCGTTGTTTCTGGAAAGCGGTTTTGAGGCGAATTTCAAGCTGGCCATCTCTGCTGACCAGCCTCGATCGAAGGTGCTTTCGGCGACCTCGCTGATGAGCCGGATTCTTCCTGCCCTGACTGTGCTTACCTGCGTCGTTATTGCACTCCTCGGGTCGGTCCTGATAAAACGAAAATTTCGACCCCTGTCAGCGCTGCAGAAAGCGACCCTTGCGATTGAACAGGGTGACTATGAGCACCGTATCGGGGTGGAATCAACAGATGAGTTTGGCCAGCTTGGCGAAGCATTCAATCGAATGACATCCAGGCTGGAAGAGTCTTTCTCGACCATGAAGCTTCTGGCAGACGTTGATCGGTTGATGCTGTCCTCACCGCGGATCGAAACGATCATTGAACGCGTGCTGCAGGTAAGTCTGTCGTGGCCGCAAGTGCGATCGGTGTGGGTAGTCCTGGGTACCTCAGCCCAGCCGGAAAAACTACACCTGCATCAAGTCGATAAAAACGGAAAGATAGTCTCAAGCAAAGTCAGCTGGGACCAGCTTTTAGTCGACCGGAACTGGGATCTGTCTGTTGCAGAGGTGGTGGAGATAACCGGCCTGCCGCTAACCCGCTACTATCAGGTGCATTGCGATGGGCAGGTTGCCGGGGCGTTGTTTCTGCAAAGCGTTAGTGTCGAGCAGGATACCCTGCCTCATCTCAAAGACATGGCAGACCGTCTGTCGGTTGCTACAACCAACTTGCGGCATGCACAGAATCTGTTTCATCAGGCTCATTTTGACAACCTTACCGGGTTGCTGAACCGCAATGCGTTCAGCGACCGCTTAAGTCAGGCGGTTGCCCATGCGATAAGGACGGGCTCAGCGGGTGCGCTCGTGTACATCGATCTGGACAGATTCAAACAAGTCAACGATACCGAAGGCCACAAAGCCGGCGACCGCTTGCTCAAGGTGATCGGCACTCGTTTGAGTGGCGTGCTTCGCGAAGTTGACTCCCTGGCACGTCTGGGGGGTGATGAGTTCGGGCTGGTGTTGCCGGCGATGGGCAACGAAGTCGAGATCATCGCTGTGTGCGAGCGCATTTTGCGTGAGATCGAGAAGCCGGTAGCAGTTGAAAACACAGAACATTCCATCGGTGCTTCCATCGGGATCGCCCTTTTCCCTGGTGACGGCGAAGACGCCGAAGCGCTCCTGATGCGCGCTGATGCAGCCATGTACCATTCAAAAGAAGGGGGCGGTGGTCGCTACACGTTCTTTGATCAGCGGATCAATGATGCTAACCACCGTCGGGTGACGGTGGAAGTCCGTTTGCGCAAAGCGGTCGAAAGGCAAGCCTTGAGGCTGGTGTTTCAACCCAAATTCGAGTTGGCAACCAATCGGATCGTCAGTGGTGAAGCGCTGATGCGCTGGACGGATTCGATTCTTGGTGTGGTTAACCCCGAAGAATTTATCAGTGTTGCTGAGTCAACCGGGTTGATTCACGCAATTGAACCGATTCTGACAGACCAGGCACTGGATATGGTGGGCCTGTGTCAGAAACACGGCTGCCCGATTGAGCATATCGCGATCAATGCGTCGCCCAGGCAGATTACCAGCGGCGGCTTTGCGCAGCGTCTGATCTCGCAGATTGTCGCAAGAGGTTTCTCACCGTCCCAGCTTCAGGTCGAGGTCACCGAGTCTCTCTTCATCAACGATTCCGAACAGGTTCGCGGTGAGCTGCGCAGCCTGCGCCAGAGTGGCGCATCGATTGCGCTCGATGACTTCGGCACCGGCTTTTCGTCTCTGAACATGCTTACTCAGATCCCGCTTGACGTCATCAAAATTGACCGGGCGTTTCTTCTGCCCATGGAAACCTCGGCACAATCAAGGGCGCTTTTAAAACACATCATCTCTATTGCCATTACGCTTGGTAAAAAGGTGGTAGCTGAGGGTGTTGAGGAACACAAGCAGATGCAGTTTCTTAAGGAATCCGGTTGCCACTACGCCCAGGGTTACCTGATTTCAAAACCGCTCGAGGCGGAAGAGTTTGTTAACTTTGTGCTGACCCACAACGCAGCGATCGACCAGAAGCTTAACCAGGCCTGACAATACTAGGGTTCTACCTGGCCACACCTCTTGATGATGTGACGGTTGCAGATTGACGTCGGTATTCCTACTACATAATCGGTTCCGAAGTGCGTTGCTGGCAGGTAATAGTCGGTGCTGATCAGTTGTGCCCCGCTGGCAAACGCCTGATCGCGCCGTTTGGTCTGGCCTGATCTGGCTTCAAGAGTGTCTGCGTCTGCCCGGGTTCTGACGATATAGCCACGCTCAACCATTGATCTGATGTGCTCAAAATCGATAATCGGATCGTTGATGATCATGATTGCGGCACCAGGATGTTCAGCGGCAAAGTTGGCAAACATCGCCCTGCTCATCCAGTTGTTCGCATACGCGGCACGCTTGTCGCCACCTTCATCCAGAATCATAACAAAGCGCCCCCGGGTCTCATCCAACAGTGGCCAGGTGAGGGCTCCGTTATCAAATACATCTTCCGGGGTCAGTAACCGGTCACCAAGAACCGAACGGATTTCTGCATCGATGTTCACCCAGGCCTGATCGTCAAACTGCAGTGGACGCAGAAAGCCTTCGCGTTCGATCGCCTGATCCTTTGCATTGAACGACACAAAAACCGGTGCGTGGCGGGGATTGGCGTCGGACCATGTGCGCAGATTCTGCAGGCAAGCCACAAGATTAATACACACGCTGCGTTCGTCCAGGTTCTGCACATGCAAGACTGCAAAATCACTTGCGTGCCCCGCCTGGGCCCTGTTGCGACCAAAGAGAGCACCTTGTGGATCATAGAAAACATCGATCTCAAGCTTACGCAAGCCCAGGTCCAACTGATCAGCCAGGGGAATGTGCCAGTATTCGAGTGATGCTGCGGTTGCGGGATTATCAGCACTCAGCGCGGCGAAGTGCTGTGCATCCATTGCGAGTTTGTAGCTGTTGTGGCTGCCGACCACCTGTATCTGATTCAGGCGGATTTCATCTGCGTGAGCGTGAAGTGAGATGCTGAGCAGAATGCCTGCAAGGCATGCGCAATACTCAGGCAGACCGGGGTTGCGCACCCGCTACTTCCACCAGACGCTGAAGCACTTCGTACTGCTGCGCGCCGACGACACCGCGGCCATCCGCCACAAAGGTCGGAACCCCTGTGACCCCATAGCTTCGTGACAGACTCCAGTCTTCGTCTACAGCGGATGAGTAGGTTCGTTCATCGATGACGGTGGCAGCTGCTTGAGTATCAAGCCCGATGCTCTTCACCGCATTCAGCAGAACATCACGATCGGCCAGGTTCTGGCCATCTATGAAGAACGCCTTGTACAGCGCGGCGTGGATGGCTTCACCCTGCGGCTGCATCTCTGCCCACTTGGCCAGTTCCTGTGCCAGACGGCTGTTGTAGGTATGGGTGCGGCGCTTGTAGGGAAGATCCTCTTCGTCCATCAATGCTTTCATGTTGAGGTACATGGCTTCCATGTCCAGGTTGCGGCCGCGGAACAGATCTTCAAGAGACTGCCCTTCCATTGGCGTCTCCGGATGCAACGGAAAGTGAATCCAGCGAACATTGATGTCGTAGTTCTGACGGAGTTTTTCAATACGCCCGGTACTGAGATAACACCAGGGTCAGACGAAATCGGTGAAGACTTCCAGGTCGATGGGTGTGCTCATGGCATTCATCCATGTTCTTGTGTTTGGCGAAGATTATGCAAACCAGCCCCAGGACACAACTTCAACCTCAGTACACCGTAGTCACAACGTCATTGATGAAGGCTTCTTTGCCGCCTGGTGCGAAGCCGTGCACATAGGTGATACCTGATCCATCAGACACCGGTTCGCAGATGAGTTGCGGTTTGCTCTTCGCAGGCACGTCGATGTGCCAGCGACGTTGATCGGTGAGAAAGTACTCCGGGTGACGGATCCAGGCGATCGTGGCTGAGTCCCAGGGGTGAAAACCGGGGTCGGCGGGAAACGTATCGGTCCAGTATCTACACCAGTCCAGGGAGTTGCGATGAAAGTAGATGGCTGCATGGTTGCCGTTGGCAGCGATGCTGTCCAGATCTGTTTCGGTTACACAGACCTGGCTGGTTAGTTCAAAACCCGCGAGAACGGCTGGTACAGAAGTGTTCAGTGTCAGATCAAAACTGCGGGGGTCGTTTTCGAAGTTGAAATCACCCACAGGACCCTGGCCACCAATGTAGAAAACGCGATCCTTTGAGCGGCCCGCAACAACGATCAGCGACTGCACCTGCTTAAGCAGATCGGGATAGTGCCAGGCGAGTAAACCGAGGGTCGTCAACGGGCCAATGGCAGCGATGGTGGCAGGAGCAGTGCGCAGACTTGCGGCGATAAACTCAACCGCATCGTTGCTGGGCCCGGGGTCGCCGTGCTCCGGCAGGGCAATCTGTGCGCCGGCAACTACCGGGACGTTAACCTTCTTCAGCTCAACAATTTCGTTGGCAACCCGAAAGACTTGCGGATGTGGGGCGTTGCCATAGACGCAAGTGATTCCGATCAGATCAATGTCGGGTGCGTTGATCGCTTCAACAATGGCAAAGCCATCATCGA
>JAQBYL010000509.1 GCA_027622495.1 Pseudomonadota bacterium | reverse complement strand
CCGGCGCAATACTGCACCAGCAGCGGATGAACCGTTGTGCCAAACAGCGACGAGTCGGATGGAAAGTTTTTACTTGATCCCGGATCGTTCAGAGCAGGGGGTATGAGTTGAACTGTTTTGGCAGGTCCGCCGAATGCGTCGTAAGCCCAATCCGCAATGTAGCCCTGCACGATGTCACCGCAGGCGTCTGCGCTCGCAAGCCAGCAGTTGTGACCACCGCGAACCTTTGTCACCATCAATGACAGACCTGGATCATCCAGATCTACCAGTGTGTTAGCGATGTTGTAGGCAAGGTTCACATCGTCTGCGCGCACAAAACGAGGCGACTGGCTTTCGTTGTGGCAACTGCCGCAGCGATTGTTCGGCAGCAGTTTGTCCCACACATTGAGTTTAAAGCTCTGTACATCCGGTGTTGCGGGTGCGGGGCCTGTGTAGCCTCCGGTCGTCGGCAGCACGGTCTGCGGATTCGCGGTAGTCGCCGGTCCACTGCCACCCCCGCAAGCGGTTAATGCGATTGATATGGTCAGGCCCAGGATGAGAGAACGGATGTTGAATGAACTCACGATCAGTCTCCCATACAGTAAACGGCGCTCTCGGCGAACACCTGTTTAAGGTTGTAGCCACTGGCGGCGAACGAGGTGACCATCGCATCGATCTGTGAACGATCGAGCGCATCCCGGACAGGTCGCAGACATACATTGGCAAATACTTTCTCGACCTGGCATCTGGAAAATGTCTGACTGTGGGCAAGTTCCTGGCCCATGCTTCTGGCACCCGTTCCTGAACCGGAAAGCGAGTTGTCCCAGCCGAGGAGTTCGTTGGGACCACTGCGCCAGTAGTTTGTCCAGCTGTCGTCCGGTGTTGCAAAACCAGGCGGGAAGTTCTGCGCATTGTTGAAGTACTTCGATTCGACCCGGGTACCGGTTGCGGGATCAACGTCGTTGACGCTGTTGTAGGTCAATGATCCGTTCTCGCCGGTTGGGTCGTTGAGCACGTCGTGGACGTAATCGTAATAAGCAAACGCCTGTGCCATCGGGTCCATGCCCGAGTGACAGCCGATGCAATTGTTTAGAAATACCCGGCTGTCACCACCGGGACTGCGCGAGACGTCCTGACGTATACGATCAGGTGCGCGGGAGGTGTCGTGAACCTGCTCCATGTCTTTGCACATGTGGTTTTTAAAGGTGAATCGGAACATGGCTCTGTTGGTGCCGGCGATGAAGAAAGACTTTGCAGCACCTCTGGTGGTCATGACACCCGCGGTTGCGCTGGCGGGAATACCAGTCACCGATGATTGAGGCACACTCTGCAACACCGCTTTGAGATCGGCGCCATTCGCTTCGAGAGCCTCAAAGTGAGCGTTGTTGTTTGCCGAGTAGGGGGGAACGTTGGGCCCTGAGCCGATGTAGAGTACATCGCTGGTTAAAATCTGCCTGAAGTCCATATCGTCACGGACCAGGCCGATGACCGAGGCAGTGTAGTCATTGAGTGCAACGAACACGCTGTCTTCGCGATTGGTCCAGGGTGCGGCGAAGTTTTTTAAGGTGACGCTATAGAATTCCGGGGTTTCGGTAGCAAGTAACGCAGCATTCACGGCGTTGCTGCTGGTCATTTCGTCCACCATGTCCTTAAGCATCTCTTCAGATGGCGGCACACCGGCAATTCGATCGTGCAGCCGCTTGGCCTGATCCCGGGTGTTTGACGAAACGGGTGCAGACAACACAAGCATAAGAGAAGCCGCCAACACACCGATACCCAAACGTCGGTGGCGACTTAACACAGATAGCATTGATGGTCTCTCCTCAATTTCTCTGCGAGCAGTTCCCGCCTTTGAACGCTGCACAGAAGCTCCGGTCACCTTTCCCGCGGCAACGCCTTGTGGAAATACAAGGTTCGCTCAAAGTTCAAACCCGGACTGTGAACAACTGCACGTACAAACCAGTCGGCGAAAATAAGTCAAGCCGTTTCCAATTCTCTGTGAGACCTTCATCACAAACTTGTGTGTTGGGGTTGTGAAAGAATTGACGCAAGTTTGTAGGCACTTGACCAGGAAATATGACGTCGGTATTCAGACGCTTGTTAGTAGTCTTGTTTTGTTCGTTCCTGGTTGCGTGTGGCGGCAGCAGCGGCAGCAGCGGCAGTAGTGGAAGCAGCAGTGTGTCCACCGGGCAGGATCCGGATCCGGTGATTGTCGACTTTCCCATCGCCTACGTAAAACGCGCTCTTTTTGTAGACAGCAACGGTGACCTTCAGAGCTCATCGGTTCGCGATGCAGCGCAGTTCCGCCCTGGTGCGGAACTTATCGTCCGGGATCGGGCATCTCCCAGTGCTGCCGAGACTGTCATTACTGAAGGTGTATGCCCGGCAGGCGATGCCTATGACGTAAAAGACATCAGCGTCTCCTACGATGGTTCACGCCTGGTCTTTGCCATGCGCGCACCGGAGATTCCGAATGCAGACGAAGACGAACAGCCGACCTGGAACATATGGATCTACGATCACACCACCCAAATACTCGAAAGGGTAATCAGCTCCGACATAACCGCTGAAGATGGTCAGGATGTAGCCCCCCGGTTTTTACCTGATGGTCGGATCGTGTTTGCATCTACCCGTCAGCGCCAGGCCAAGGCCGTGCTGCTCGACGAAGGGAAACCACAGTTTTCTGCCCTTGACGAAAGCCGCAATGATCCGGCCTTTGCCCTGCATGTCATGGACGAGCTCGGCGGCAGCATCGAACAGATATCGTTCAACCAGAGTTCTGACCTGGACCCGTTTGTATTTGCCGATGGACGGATCGGCTTCAGTCGCTGGGACAACGCGGGGTTCAATAACCAGATCAACCTTTATACCGCCAACCCTGACGGCAGCGATCTGCATCTGCTGTACGGCGCGCACAGCCACGAC
>JAQBYL010000022.1 GCA_027622495.1 Pseudomonadota bacterium | reverse complement strand
GAGCTGACACAGCGGGTTGCCCGTTCACGGTTCTGCCACTGGTATTTTCTGCCCGACTCTAACTGTTCGAGATTTTTCTGCGTCGCCGCTTCCTCGGACCAGGGGCGGTACTCATAGGTTGCTCCGACCACCGTGCTTGATCCGTCAGGCACCACATAGCCGTCTCCAACAATTGGCAGGGGCGGCGGATCGTCCAGCAGCAATCGATCGATCTGACCATGGACTGGTGCAATCTCCAGGTGTCGGGCCGCCGCAAAGGTCTGGCAATCCACAGCACAGGCAAGCACTGTTTCACCGGGTGGCAGTGCACTTATGCGTTCACCCAGGCGCAATTCGATATTTGGATGATCCAACAGACGGCGGCTGAGCTCACGCAGGTTCAGTGCACGGCCGTGGCGGAATTTAAGCCCCGGACCAGTGCTAGACCAGCGGCCCTGCGCAGCCGGTTCGACAAGCTCAATCCAGTCGCCGCTGCCCTGATAGCGTTCGCCGATGGCGCGCAGTCGCTGCTGCTGATCCGGCGGGGCGAGTTGAAGCACCCCACTGGGTAGATCATCCATCAACTGGTTAGTGAAATCGGCAGCGAACAGATAACCGTGCGCGCGCACGGCGGCTGCCACAGTGTCGTCGTTCTGCAGGCGACCGTGCAGCACGCTGACCGAGATGCCCGATGCACCGGCAGCGATGTGGTCGGCCTGATCAAACACAGACACACTAACGCCCTGTCGGGCGAGCTGACCCGCGACGCTCGCACCACTGATCCCGGCACCGATGACGTTGACGTGTGCAGGCAGCACTGGCCTGTCCGCCTTCTGGTGCAGTTCACCGGCCAGCGAATGAAGTTTGATCGGCTGCTGATCCACGCGGCGCATGTTGAAACCAACGCTCTGCAGACCGCGGCGTACCCGACCGACACTGGTGAAGGTGCTCACAGTAGCCGTTTGCGCAGAAAGTGCAGGCAGGCGATTAAATACGTCTTGAGTCCACATGGCGGGATTTCGATCCGGGGTAAAGCCATCCAGAAACCAGGCATCCACACGCTGGGTCAACCGGCCACTCAGATCATCGAGCCCCGCGAGTACGTCTCCCCAGAACAGCGAACAGGTGATGCGTCCTCCCGCCAGCGTGCGACGATGCCAGCCGGGGATCAGCGGCGGGTAACGCGTGAGGAGTTCGCCATAACAGGGAAGGCCCGGCATTCGCTTAGCCGCAATCCGCTCAAAGTCGCGCTGGTGCAGCGGATGGGCATCGAAGCTGATGAAGTGCAGCCTTGTGTTCGAAGCCAGGGCCTGGTCGATGAGGACCGCAAGATTGAGCCCGGTGCCGAACCCGAGCTCCGCAACGGTCAGCTGGCTGACACCCTGTGATGCACTGATCCCCACCGGTTGCAGCAGGACCCGATGCACCTCGTTGATGCCATCTGTGCTTGAGTAGATGTCATTGTAATCGAGGCTGCGTGGTTGCCCGGCAGACCAGTCGATTCTTGCCGCCGCGAGAAGGCTCAAGCGGGTTCGGGATCATCAGGCGCTCTGGGTCGATTCAGATCGCAGATCCACTCACTCCATGACCCTGGATACAGAATCGGTTCCGGCAGACCTGCCACCCGAAACGCCAGGATATTGTGCGCGGCGGTCACACCGCTCCCGCAGTAGCAGACGACGTTGTCACCCAGATCCGCAAAACGTTCACGCAGCACCTGTGGTGCCACGAAACGACCGTCTTTGGTGAGGTTATCCTGGAAAGGTCGGCAGAGCGCGCCGGGAATGTGTCCGGCGATTGCGTCTATCGGTTCTGTCAGCCCATCGAAACGCGCCTGTGCGCGGGCATCGATCAGCGTGAAATCGCCAAGGTTGCCTTCGAGATCGGCAACATCAATCTTTCTGGTCAATGCAGGGCGGCGGGTGAAATTACCGGGTGCGAAAGCTGCGGTTTCGGTTTGCAGGTCGTAAGGGTAACTTTTTAGTCCACCATCCAGCACCGCCACCGCTTCGTGGCCCAGCCAGCGGATCAGCCACCACGCCCGCGCGCTGTATGCCCCGCCGGCATCATCGTAGACCACAATCTGATCGCTGTTGTTGATGCCGATCTGGCGCAGTATGCCCGCCAACCGGTCGGGATGCGGGAGCGGATGGCGGCCTCGACTCCCGGGTGGGTCGGCAAGATCCTTGTCCAGGTCCAGATGTAACGCACCGGGCAGATGCCCGGCTTTGTAGGCCCGCAAACCAGCCTGCGGGTCGCCGAGCACTGCCCGGCAATCCAGAAGCCGTGCCTGCGGTGTGAGCTGGTCCGGGTTGATCAGATCGGTAAACATGACAGAAGTCTCATCAAATCAAACGGTTAAACAACACCTGGCGGAAACCGCGGGATGTCCCACCTTTTCGTCCGTTTGGACGACCTATACTAAACGAGCATGGGTGTTGCAAGGTGGTTTTTTCCATAGGGACTCGTCACAATGCCTTGTGTTTGCTGCATCAGTCACCATTACACGTCTAACGCTTTCGATAACCCATCAGATGTTGCACGAAGGAGCATGATTTGATCTTTCTCGACTGGCTCAGGACTGGATTCCTGGATTTTTCGATTACCGGCCTGATTGTCTACACGTTGGTTGTCACCCACATCACCATCGTCTCGGTCACCGTATACCTGCACAGACACTCTGCTCACCGGGCAGTTGAACTGCATCCGGTACTCAAACATTTCTTCCGTTTCTGGCTGTGGCTCACCACCGGCATGGGGACCCAGTACTGGACGGCCGTCCACAGAAAGCATCACGCCACCTGTGAAACCGAAGATGACCCGCACAGCCCGCAGATCCAGGGCTTGAAAAAGATCATGCTCGAAGGGGCGGAGGCCTACCGCAAAGAAACCCAGAATCCTGAAACCATCAAGAAATACGGCTCCGGCTGCCCAGATGACTGGTTGGAACACAATGTCTACAGTCGTTTTAACTTCGCCGCCGGGGTGACCGCGCTCGCTTTTATCAACATCGCACTCTTTGGGGTAATCGGCCTGACCGTATGGGCGGTTCAGATGTTGTGGATACCGGTGTTCGCAGCCGGCGTGATCAATGGCATTGGTCACTACTGGGGGTATCGCAATTTCGAGTGCCCCGATGCAGCGACCAATATATTGCCGTGGGGAATTCTGATCGGCGGTGAAGAACTGCACAACAATCACCACACCTATCCGAACTCTGCCAAGCTCTCGGTCAAGCCCTGGGAGTTTGATCTGGGCTGGATGTGGATACGCATTTTCGAAACCCTTGGTCTTGCAAAGGCCCGCAGCACCGGACCGGTAGTTGCGCAGGTGCCGGGTAAAACCACCCTCGATATGGATACTGCCTGGGCGGTGTTGAATGATCGTTTCCGTCTGATGGCAACCTATGGCGAGCGTGTTGTTGCACCAGCCATTGAGCAGGAATATCGCAAGGCAGACCGGGCTTCACGTCAGTTACTCAAACGGGCCAAGGTAGTTCTGTGCCGGGCAGAGTCGCTGATTGATGATGAAGGTCGGCAGAAGATCGACCAGATCGTCAAGACGAGCCCCGAGATCGAAGTGATCTACCGTCTGCGGCTCGCTCTGCAGGCCATCTGGGCCAAGCGCGGTGGGAATGCCGAAGAGATGCTGAATGCTCTCAAGCAATGGTGTATTGAGGCGGAAGCCACTGGCATCAACGCGCTACGCGAGTTTGTTGAAGAGCTGAAGTCCTACTCGATCCCGCAGTTCGCCCGCTAGGCGCAACTGCGCGGTCGAGAGCTACATTCGCTCGATCGTTCTGATCCCCAGAAGATTGAGCCCTTCCTGAAGAGTCTGTGCGGTGCGGGCGGCAAGCAACAAGCGGCTGTGCCGGGTCGCGCCTTCGCTTGTTAACACCGGGCAGGTCTCATAAAACTGCATGAAGCGGGTGGCGAGATCGTAGAGATAGGCGCACAGATGGTGCGGAAACCCTTCGGCCGCTATCTGTTCCAGAGTTTCCTGAAAGCGGATCAGGCTGAGACCCAGATTGACTTCAGCTTCTTCATTGAGGATCGGTGTGCCGCTAAGCGCAGCCCGATCCACTTCTCCCCGGCTGAAAATACTCGAGATGCGTGAGTACGCGTACTGCAGATAGGGGCTCGTGTTGCCATCGAATGACAGCATCAGATCCCAATCAAACACATAGTCGCTGGTTCGGTTTTTAGATAGATCCGCGTACTTGATCGCGCCGATGCCGACCACGTTACCGATCGACCTTGCACTGGTCTCATCGAGCGCGGGATTCTTTTCTTTCACCAGGGCGGTCGCCCTGGCTTGCGCCTCATCAAGTAGATCCGCGAGTTTTACTACACCACCGGTTCGGGTCTGAAACGGCTTGCCATCTTTGCCCATCATGGTGCCGAACGGCATGTGTTCCAGATGCAGGCGCTCCGGTGCAAAACCTGCCACGCGGGCGACGCTGAAGATCTGGCGAAAATGCAGGCTCTGACGGGCGTCAACAAAATAGGCCGCCCGATCAGCGTTCAAGGTCTTGTTGCGATAGCGGATGGCTGCGAGGTCAGTGGTGCTGTAGAGGTAGCCACCATCAGACTTCTGCACGATCACCGGCAGCGGTGCCCCGTCTTTACCGGTGAACTCGTCCAGAAACACACACATAGCACCGTCGGACTCGGTGAGCAGATGTGCCTGGGTAAGATCAGCAACCACCACCGGCAGGTCATCGTTGTAGCTGCTTTCAGCGCAGACATCTTGAGGTGTGAGGGAAACATCCAGGCGCGTATACAACTCCTGACAATGCGACAGCGAGATGTCGATGAACTGCTGCCACCAGCCACGCACCTTTGGATCACCCGACTGCAGCGCCACAACCGTGGAGCGACTTTTGCTGGCAAAATCGGCGTCCTCATCAAAGCGCACTTTCGCTGCGCGGTAGAAGGCTTCGAGGTCGCTGAGATCCACCGAGTTGGCCCCGATATCCTGCATGTGCGTGAGCAACATGCCGAACTGAGTACCCCAGTCGCCAACATGATTCTGGCGGATGACAAGGTGGCCGAGCGCTTCCATGGTGCGCGCATAAGCATCGCCAATGATGGTACTGCGCAGATGACCAACGTGCATTTCTTTGGCGAGGTTGGGGCTTGAATAGTCGACTACAACCCGCAGTGGTGTAGTGCTCGTGGTGATGAGTGCCGCATCGGAGGCAAGTTCACTGGCGATCCAGGCGGCGTTCAGGTGGATGTTGATGAACCCCGGGCCTGCTACCTCGAGACGATCAGCCACATCGGTCAGATCGACGGCGTCCATCACACTCAGCGCCAGATCACGCGGTACCTGGCCTGCTTTCTTCGCCAGCGCCATGATCCCGTTTGCCTGGTAGTGCCCGAAATCCGGTCTGCCAGACACCTTGATGATCGCCGGTCCCGGTGCACCGCACTGCGCGAGCGCGGTTTCGATCCGCTCGGTCAGAAGTGCTTTTATGTGCATGGTGTCAGTCCGTTGGTATGACGTCTTCCGCCTGCAGGCCTTTGTCTCGTTTGGCGACCTCAAAGCTCACTGCCTGGCCATCTCGAAGCCCCGGTCGACGTTGCTGATCACCTTCGCCGATGGGCCGGATAGATCGCTGATGGACGAATATCTCATCGCCGTTGGCACGGATGACAAAACCAAACCCCTTGGTGCGGTTGAACCATTTCACCGTGCCGTTCTCGCGCACACCGTTGCTCTGCGAAGGCTCCGGAGCGCGGGTGGCTTCGCGTTTTGGCTGGCGGGGTCGATCGTTTCTGCGTTTCTGTTCAGGTGAAGCAGAAGGGTTAGTGCTGGTGCCCCCGGTGGCGCCCCCACTGAGACGGGTATTGAAAAGACCATTAATGAACAGGGCAACTGTGGCGAGCACGAGCAGAGCCAGGTAACTGCCGGGCCAGAGACGGCTACTGAGTTCAGTTATGAGCGCTGCGAGAAACAGAGCGCTCGTTGCAGCAATGATGTAAGTACGCATGATGTGAACCTGTGAAGCTTAAGCGTGTGAGGAAAAGGCGCGGATCATAGCAGGAACCGGCAACGAGTGCGGGGCATTCCGCACCGCAGATCAAACCCGCCTAATAACGTTCGACAGATAAAATCGTGATGGCCCGTTCGGGTACACCGGCCATCCCCTGGGCGACGTGAGTGTCAGACAACTCGATCATAGACACCACCTTCATGCCGGTGAGCACACGGCCAAAAACGGTATACCCAGCGTTGCTGGGACTACGATCCAGGTGCTCGTTGTCGTTCACATTGAAAAAAAACTGTGAGTCCGCCGAGTCCGGATCTTCTGCGCGTGCCAGCGCCAGTGTGCCCCTGGTGTTCTTCAGGCCGTTGGCGGATTCGTTAACCACGCTTCTGGGTGGTGTGCGGTAGATCAGCTTTTCGTCATAACCGCCGCCCTGCACAACGAAATTGGCAATCACCCGATGAAAGATCAGCCCGTCATAAAAATCGTTGTCCACCAGATCCAGGATGTTCTCAACTGATCTGGGTGCTTTGTCATCGAACAGTTCGACCAGTATGTCGCCTTCGCTGGTTTTGATGACGATACGGGTGTTGGCCGCATACGCAGTCAAAGCTGTCGCAAACAGGGTGAAGATCAGAATCAGACGTAACATTTAGCGGCGTTCCTGCTGTGGTTGACTGAGTTGGACAATGTTAGATCGACAATGTGTCAAGATAAGCCCGGACCGTGGCCGTAAAGCCATCGTACAAAGCCTGGCTGATTAACGCGTGACCGATTGAGACTTCGGCAACCTCTTCAATCCGACCGAACAGTTGCAGATTGTGTGTGTCCAGATCGTGACCGGCATTCACCCCCAGACCGTGCTGCACTGCGTGGCGTGCGGCGGCGAGATAGGTTTCGTATGACTTCAGACTGCGCGGATCCTTAAGACCGAAGGCTGCCACCGTATCGGCAAAGGGACCGGTGTACAGTTCAACGCGATCAGCACCAATTGTGCGGGCGGCTTCAATTTGATCTGCGACAGGATCCATGAACAGGCTGACGCGTGCGCCGAGCGCCTGATAGCGGGCGATGAGCTCCTTGAGATCGGCATTGTCACCGGCCAGCAGATCAAAACCGTGGTCCGAGGTCAGCTGGCCATCGGTGTCGGGTACCAGGGTCGCCTGGTGGGGTCGGGTCTGTTCGATCAGTTCAGAAAAACCCGGGTAGCCATTGGGCCTGGGCCCGGCGAACGGGTTGCCTTCGATGTTGAATTCCACCTGCGGGTAGTCTTTGAGCAACGCTTTCAGATCGAACACATCAGCCGGACGAATGTGCCGCTGATCCGGTCGAGGGTGAATGGTGATGCCCTTTGCACCCGCCGCGATCACCGTTTTTGCTGCTTCAACCACACTTGGCCCATGGCCGTCTCTGGAATTCCGCAGCAGGGCAACTTTGTTCAGATTGACACTCAAGACCGCCATAGATTTCAGCTCCAGGCACTTCTCAATGGCCGGGCTTTGATCACGACGCCGATCAGCAGACCGGCAAAGAGCAGGCCGGCACCGATCAACATCCAGCGCTGCTCCTGATCCTGCTTGAGTTGGGCGCGCTGTTCGATCATTACATCCAGCTCGTTTCGCAGACGGGTGTTCAGAGCACTCAGACGTTTGTTGGTGGCATCCGTTTCCACCGCGTTGGCAGAAATCAGCCTGATCTGGGTTAATTCTGTCTGTAGTTCCACGATCTGAGCCTGCAGGGTGGTGCTGTCTGCCAATGCCGAGCCTTTGTCGCTAGCCAGTACGTCTAGCCTGGCACGCAGTTCAGCACTTTGGGCTGAGGCCTGAGTAGCCTGCCTCAGTGCTGCGGCCAGTTGATCCCGTGCGATGGGTTCAGACACAAGATACTGATCCAAAAGCCACCCTTGGGTTCCACCGGCCGTGCGCACGTGGACGAAGCTCGACGCAGAGTCCCGTTCGAGGATTTCCAGACGCGTGCCCGCCGGGATTCCCTGGTGGACAATGCGATGGCCGGTCGTCGGTCCGCTTCGCAGTGGAACCATCAGGCGATCAGAGATGTATCGGGTTTCGGCGAAGGCGCTCTGGCAGATGATGCTTGCCATTAGAAATAAGAGAAGGTGTGCAATCAGGTGTCTTGGCATCAGTCTTTCTGGCTCTGCGGTTGATCGAGGTAGCCTTTCTTCGACAGATAAACCAGCGTGATCACAATGTAACTCATCGTCAGGCCCATCCCCCCGACCAGCTTATAAGTGACCCAGACCTCCATGGTGAAGTTGTAGGCGACCAACAGATTGAGGCCGGCGGCCAGAAAAAAACCACAGGCCCAGCCGTAGTTCAGGCGTTTCCATTCCGGGTCGGGTAGTTCAACATGTGGTCCCATCATGCGGGCGACCAGATTGCGCTTGCCAACAAACTGACTCACGATCAGAGAGACGCCGAGGATGGTGTTGATGACGGTGGGCTTCCACTGGATGAAGGCTTCGTCCCGGTAAAGCAGGGTCAGGGCACCGAAGATCATACTGGCCCAGAATGTGAGTTTGAGCTCACGGCTGATGGGCTTTTTAGCCAGCCAGTAAAATGCCACCTGCAGTGCCACAGCGACCATCAGCGCACCGGTCGCGTAGAAAATGTCGGTCGCAAAGAACACGCCGGCAAACACCAGGATCGGTAAGAAATCGAGGAACTGGCTCACTTAGAAAGCCGCGTGTGTGAGTTTGAAAGAGATCAATATCCTGCCAATTGGCACAAGTTGGTTGCGATATTAGGGAATACTATGGGATTAGCAATAATGTTGGCGTTGTCGTGAGTCAGTATTTCACAGTACATCCATCACATCCTCAGCAGCGTCTGATCCACCGCGCGGCTGAAATCATCAACAGTGGTGGTCTGGTCGTATACCCCACAGACACGACCTATGCCCTTGGCTGCCATATCGGTGATAAGACTGCGCTGGATCGCATCCGCCTGATCCGAAGGCTGGATAAAAACCACCAGTTCACCCTCACCGGCAGGAATCTGTCGGACCTGTCGACCTATGCGCGGATCGACAACAGCAACTACCGCACGCTCAAGCATTTCACGCCAGGACCATTCACTTTCCTGCTGCCTGCGACGCGGGAAGTACCGAATCGGCTGGTGCACCCCAAGCGTAAGACCATCGGTCTGCGCATACCGGATCATGCGATTGCTCTGAGCCTGCTCGAAGCAATGCAGGGACCGCTGATGACGACCAGCATGCGGTTGCCAAACGCGAGTGTGCCGCTGTCTGAACCTGAAGAGATCCGCGAACAGCTTGAAGCACTGGTGGATGTGATCATCGACGGCGGCAGCTGCGGCGTGGTACCGACCACCGTGGTGGACCTGACCGCGACCGTTCCGGAGATCATTCGGCAAGGGTTGGGTGTGCTTGCCTGATCACCCGCTTATACTTGCGCGGTGTTTCTCAAAAAAATGGTTCTGCATTGAGTAGTAATGACTCCAGCCACAGGGTTCTTTCCGGCATGCGTCCCACCGGGCGCCTTCATCTGGGGCAGTATCACGGCGTCATCAAAAACTGGCTTCAGCTGCAGCACGAGTACCAGTGCTACTTCTTCGTGGCGGACTGGCATGCGTTGACAACCAACTACGCTGAAACCAGCGAAATCGAGCAACATACCTACGATATGGCGGTGGATTGGCTGGCTGCGGGGGTCAATCCCGGTGCGGCAACCATGTTCATCCAGTCCAAGGTGCCGGAGCACGCGGAGCTGCATCTTCTGCTGTCGATGATCACCCCCTTGAGCTGGCTTGAGCGGGTGCCGAGCTTCAAGGACATGCAGCAGAAGCTCAACGATAAAGATCTGGCGACCTACGGGTTTCTCGGCTACCCGTTGCTGCAGACTGCCGACATCCTGATCTATCGCGCAGGCAACGTACCGGTCGGTGCCGACCAGGTGGCTCATGTGGAATTGAGTCGCGAAGTAGCCAGGCGGTTTAACCATATCTTCGGCCGCGAGCAGGACTTTGAGGCCCACGCAGAGGCGGCAATCCGAAAAATGGGTAAAAAAGCCGCTCGCGTGTATCGAATGCTGCGCAATGATTATGTAGAGAAGGGGGATGCCGAAGCACTGCAGCGCGCACGAGCCCTTATAAGTGAACAACAGAACCTGTCGATTGGGGACAGCGAGCGTTTGTATGGCTATCTGGAAGGCGGCGGTCGGATCATCCTGCCGGAGCCGCGGGCCCTCCTCACGCAGGCTGCCAAGGTGCCTGGGCTTGATGGTGAGAAGATGTCCAAATCCTACGGCAATACCATCACCTTGCGGGAATCACCCGACGCCGTTGCAGAGAAAATCAACAAAATGAAAACCGATCCAGCCAGGGTGCGCAGAACTGATCCTGGTAATCCGGAAATCTGTCCTGTTTATGCGTTGCACCAGCTATACTCCGACGCCGACACATGCAGCTGGGCAGCCACTGGTTGCCGGAGTGCAGGGATTGGGTGTCTGGATTGCAAGGCACCCCTGATCAAAAGCATCAATGCAGAACAGGCGCTCATGCGCGAACGAGCCGAACCGTTTGAGCGACAGCCTGACCTGGTGCACACCATTTTGCAGGAAGGTTCGGAAAAAGCCCGCGAAATTGCCAGAGAAACTCTCGAGGAAGTTCGCGCTGCCATTGGAATCAGCCATAAGTGACCGATATCGAACGTACCCCATCACCTCACCATCTCGAACTGCTCCGGTCTGAAGATTCAACCACCATCGCGGTGGTCAGCGGCGAGGCGTTACACACCTTGCCGAAAGATCTGTACATCCCACCGGATGCGATGGAGGTGTTCCTCGAGACCTTCGAAGGACCGCTGGATCTGCTGCTGTATCTGATCCGCCGGCAGAATCTCGACATTCTGGCGATTCGCGTTGCAGAGATCACCGAACAGTACATTACCTACATCGAACTGATGGGTGCCATGCAGCTTGAGCTGGCTGGTGAATACCTGGTGATGGCGGCGTTGCTCGCTGAGATCAAGTCGCGATCGCTTCTGCCTCGAACCGAGGACCTGTCGGAGGAAGAAGAAGATCCCCAGGCTGAACTGATCCGTCGGCTTCAAGTTTATGAGCAGATCAAAGACAGTGCGGAAAACCTCGCTGAGTTGCCGCGCATGGAACGCGACATATTCCCTGCGTTTGCCGATAAGCCGGATCTGGTCCGTGAACATGCGCACCCCGACGTTGATCTGCGCGAAATGCTGGTCGCTCTGGCGCAGGTCCTCAAACGGGCCGAGATGTTCAATCGGCACGCAGTTCAGCTTGAACCTTTGTCTGTGCGTGAACGCATGTCGGATGTGCTTGTGCGGATCAGTGGCAAAACTGACTTTGTAGAATTCAGCGCGCTGTTTAATCCGAACGAAGGCAGGCTGGGTGTGGTGGTCACTTTTCTGGCTCTGATGGAGCTGATCCGCGAAGCGCTGGTTGAGTTTGTGCAGAACGAACCCTACGCGCCAATCTACGTTCGTGCAGCAGGAGCACACAATGAGTGAAACAGGCGTTGATGTTACTCAGATCAAACACATCGTCGAGGCTGCGATCATCGCTGCAGATGAGCCTCTGACGGTGGAACAACTGGTCAAGCTGTTCCAGCCTGATGAACTCGACAGGGACGAAGGCAGGATCATCGTTCGCGAAGCGCTCAATCAGATTACGCAAGAAACCGAAGGCCGCGGTTATGAACTCAAGCAGGTGGCGTCGGGTTTCCGTTTTCAGGTCCGACAGGAAATGAGCCAGTGGGTCAGCCGCCTGTGGGAAGAAAAACCGCCGCGCTATTCCCGTGCGCTTCTTGAAACACTTGCTCTGGTCGCCTACAAACAACCCGTAACACGCGGTGATATCGAACAGGTGCGCGGTGTCGCGGTGAGCCAGAACATCATGCGCACCCTGACCGAGCGTGGCTGGATCAGAGTAGTGGGTCAGCGTGAGGTTCCCGGTCGGCCTTCAATGTACGGGACCACAAAAGAGTTTCTGGACTACTTCAATCTGAAAAGCCTGGATGCGCTGCCGCCCATGTCTGAAATCAAGGCGCTGATCGAACCGATCCTGATCGATGTGAACATCACCGGCGTTGCAGGCGAGGTGGTTACAGAAGAAGAGACGCAGACCGAAAGAGCGCTGGCTGCATTTGCTTCGGAGCGCGCGGACCCGACATCGATTGATGATGAAGCATGGGATTTCGACGAGTTGCCACCGCCCAGTGATTTTGAATCCGGTCGCGTTGACTTTGAAGTGAAGCCTGCCGATCTGGAGGAACACGACGCGGAGCTTGATGATGTCGATCTCGGATCTGACGACACGCAGGAACACACCGACAACACGCGAGCCAACGTAGTGCAACTGCCGACTAACCGGTTCTGAAGCTCTTCTCATGACCGAACTTCAGACGGTCAAACTGCACAAGATGCTCGCAGATCTGGGCCATGGTTCGCGGCGCGAAATTGAGCGGTGGATCGAAGCGGGTCGGATCAAGGTCAATGATCAGCCAGCCCACGTCGGGCAACGTGTCAGCGTAGATGATGTGGTGCTGCTGGATGAACGACGGGTCGGCGGAAATGTCGCTGAAGAACCGAGCCGGGTGCTGTTGATGAACAAGGCAACCGGCGTGATCACCACTCGCCGCGACCCGGAAGGACGCCAGACGGTGTTCAACGACCTGCCACGAATTCGCGGTGGCAGGTGGATCAGCATTGGCAGGCTCGACTATCAGACCTCCGGTGTTCTTCTTCTGACCAATGATGGTCGCCTGGCAAATCGCATGGCGCATCCGTCCACGGGTCTGGATCGTGAATATGCAGTGCGCGTGTTTGGCGAACTCGATCCCAAAGACCTGCAGACGTTAAAAACCGGTGTCGATATCGAAGGTGAAACGCTTTCGTTCAGCGATATCCGGTATTTCGATGGCAGCGGGCGCAACCACTGGTACCACGTGGTGCTGATGGAAGGTCGGAACCGCGAAGTCCGGCGTCTGTTCGAAGCAGTTGGGGTGACGGTCAGCAGGCTCAAACGGGTGCGCTATGGACCAGTGATCCTGCCCTCATGGTTACGACGTGGGAAGTTCACAGAACTCGACGACGACGATCTCTCCACTTTGTACACATTGCTCAAGCTCAAATGGGCGTCAGCCAAGCCATCGGGTCGTGACCAGCGTAAACCGAAAAAGACCGGGTCAGTGCTGATGCCGTACCCGACCCTCGATCACCTTACGCCGGGTTAGGCGGTCCAGCCCAGGTTCGTGCATCGAGGCGTTGCCCGGTCACCCCACGCGAATACTCACTCAGCAGATAGACATACAGATCCATATGGTTTTCTGGCGGTGGAACACTCTGTGGGTCTTCCGATGGATAGGCGGCCCGGCGCATCGGTGTGCGGGTGCCGCCCGGATTCAGACTGTTCACCCTGAAACCGGCTGCTTCGGTTTCGTCTGCAAACGTCTCCATCAGACCTTCCACGGCAAACTTGGATGCAGCATAGGCTCCCCAGTACGCCCGACCTGCGCGGCCAACAGAGGATGATGTAAAGATCACCGATGGGTGATCGCCGCGTTCAAGCAACGGTTGCACAGACTGGGTCAGCAGCAGTGCGCTCGTTACATTGACGGTGAACACCTCATTCCAGGTGTGTACCGGATAATGGGCGATCGGTAGTCTTGGGCCCAGGGCTGATGCGTTGTGTAACAAGCCATCCAGCCGCTGGTAGTGATCCATGATGGAGTTCGCCAGGGCATCTGCATTGGGTTGGGCAAGGTGAGCCAGATCGCAGGGGACGATGACCGGATCGGTACTGGTGTTGGCCACAATCCAGTCAAACACCGCTTCCAGTTTTGACCGTGTCCGACCAAGCAGCACCACGTCTGCGCCATACGAGGCAAACGTCCGGCTTGCACTGCTGCCGATGCCATCTCCAGCGCCGGTCACCAGGATGACCTTACCGGCAAGACAACCTGCAGGAGGTTGCCAGCGCCAGTGACTGCGCGCTTCTTCGAGCTCAGGATAATCAGGGTTTTGTGGCATACAACAGGTAGTTCACTTTGAGATCACCCGAGCGCCGGCAGCGGCGGGTAAACGGGGTGTAATGCATGCCGACCAGTTCACGTACTTCAAGGCCTGCGCTGCGAACGGCGTGCGCGAGTTCGGCAGGCCGGATAAAACGCTCAAAATCGTGTGTGCCTTTCGGCAACAGATTCAGCACATATTCGGCGCCCAGCACAGCAGTGAGATAGGCAAAAGGATGGCGGTTGATGGTGGAAAAAAACAGCGCGCCACCCGGTTTGGTCAAGGTTGCACAGGCTTTGACCACAGAAGGATAGTCGGGCACGTGTTCGAGCATCTCAAGGCAACTTAATGCGTCGAAGGTTTGCGGATCAGTTTCTGCCAGTGCTTCAGCGGTAATCGCTTTGTATTCGAGCTCAACATTGGCTTCGAGAGCATGCAGGCGGGCCACGGTGAGAGCCCCTTCTGCCATATCGATGCCGGTGACGTCAGCGCCGCGCAAAGCCATGCTTTCAGACAGAATGCCACCGCCACAACCGACATCCAGAATTTTCGAACCGCGCAAGGTAGTGCGTTCGGCAATGTACTCAAGACGCGTGGGGTTGATGTCGTGCAGTGGTTTGAAGTCTCCTTCCGGATCCCACCAGCGACTGGCAAGACTTTCGAACTTGCCGATTTCGGCTTCATCGATGTTCACGGTCGGATCAACCCTCCCCACTGGTTAGCTCGGGCGATAGTCTCGGCAAGATCGAGACTCTGATGCCTGCCATCTGCGATCAGGCGTCTGCCCGCGACCCAGACGTCGGTGACGGCGTTACCGCTATTGCCGTGAATGATCTGCACCATCGGATCGTATACGGGTGCGAAAGCCAGGCCACTCAGGTCAACGGCCACCAGGTCTGCAGCTTTGCCGGCTTCGATGGAGCCAGTGTGGGCATCGATGCCGAGGGCGGTTGCCCCTCCGAGGGTTGCCATGTGCAGAATCATCGCAACCTGCCCGGCATCGGCCCGACCGGTCTGATGTTTTGCCAGGAGAGCTGCAAGGCGCATTTCACCAAACATGTCGAGGCTGTTGTTGGAGGCGGCACCGTCTGTTCCGAGGGCGACATTGATACTGCGATCCTGCATGTCGGTAATCGAACAGGCGCCGCTGGAAAGCTTGAGATTTGATCTTGGGCAGTGGACCACGCTGACACCGGTGGCTGAGATGAGGTCCAGTTCATCTGGCGTTGTGCAGGTCATGTGCACAGCCTGCAGACGGCGCGTCAACAGACCCAGGTCGTTGAGGTAGGTGATCCAGCTGCGTCCCACCCGCTTCTGTGCTTCGGCGACTTCCTCAGCATTTTCGTGCAGGTGAATCTGTATCGGGGCATCGATCTCCTCTGCGTAGATGAGGATCTGCTGAAGGTCGGCCTGTTTGACCGTATAGGCTGAGTGAGGTCCAAAACCGACGACAACGCGGGCATGATTCTTGTAGCGATCGCGCAGGCTCAGACCTTTGTGGAAACACTCGCTCACGTCATCGCTCCAGGCGTTGGCAAAATCCATGATCGGAAAGGCGATCTGCGCACGCATCCCGATCTGATCGGCAAGATCGGCAGCCACTTCGGGAAAAAAGTACATGTCGGCAAAGGTGGTGGTGCCATGGCTGAGCATCTCGGCAATGGCAAGGCGGGTTCCATCCCGAACGAATTCCTCAGACATGTGCGCACGTTCGACCGGCCAGATGGTTTCTTTGAGCCAGGCCTGGAGCGGTTTGTCTTCGGCCATGCCGCGCAAAAGTGTCATTGCCGCGTGACCATGGGCGTTGATCAGACCAGGCAGCACCGCGTGGTGGTTTAACTCAACGGTGTTGTCGGCGCGCCAGTTTTTAACGATCGCGTCAGCTTTTCCCACAGCCAGAATCTGATCGCCAGTGATTGCGATCGCCATGTTTTCAAAGACCCGGTTCTGCGGTGCTACAGGTAGCAACCAGCGGCAGGTGAGGAGGGTTTCACAGCGGTTCTCAGGCATCGACCGAGTATAAGCGCTGACAAGGAAAAAGGTCAGTAAAAGGCCGCGCACGTGCTAAAATGCCCGACTTTTATTTATCTGCATCTATATGTCTGACGAGGGCCCGATCCACGGGGAGGAAATCCTTCCCGTTAACATAGAAGACGAACTCCGACAGTCTTATCTTGACTACGCGATGAGTGTAATTGTCGGTCGGGCACTGCCCGATGTGCGCGACGGTTTAAAACCGGTCCACAAGCGCGTGCTGTTCGCAATGAGTGAACTCAACAACGTCTACAACCGTCCCTACATGAAATCTGCGCGGGTGGTTGGTGACGTGATCGGTAAATATCACCCGCACGGGGATGTGGCCGCTTACGACACGGTTGTTCGCATGGCGCAGCACTTCTCCATGCGTTACATGCTGGTTGATGGTCAGGGTAACTTCGGTTCGATCGATGGTGACCGCCCGGCTGCAATGCGCTACACCGAGGTCCGGATGGCTCGCATCGCTGGTGAGTTGCTCGCCGATCTCGACAAAGAAACCGTCGATTTTGTTCCCAATTACGATGAAAGCCTGTCCATGCCCGAGGTGTTGCCCACCCGGGTGCCCAACCTGCTGGTGAATGGCAGCTCGGGTATTGCCGTGGGGATGGCGACCAACATCCCGCCCCACAATCTTTGCGAGGTGGTCGACGGGTGTCTTGCGCTGCTTGAGGATCCGTCCCTGGATGTGGATGCATTGATGGAATTCATCAAGGGTCCGGACTTTCCCACCGCAGCGATCATCAACGGCCGGGCCGGTATTGTGCAGGCCTATCGGACCGGACGTGGTCGGATCTATGTTCGTGCACGTGCCGAAGTCATCGAAGATGAAAAGACCGGTAAAGACACCATCCTCGTGCACGAGATTCCTTACCAGCTGAACAAAGCCCGTTTGATCGAAAAAATTGCCGAGCTGGTTAAAGAAAAGAAGATCGAAGGCATTACCGAATTGCGCGATGAGTCAGACAAAGATGGTCTGCGGATCGTGATCGAACTCCGGCGTGGTGAGCAAGGTGAGGTTGTACTGAACAATCTTTATGCTCAGACCCAGTTGCAGTCGGTGTTCGGGATCAACTGTGTTGCTCTGGTAGAAGGTCAGCCGAAGCTGCTCAACTTGAAGCAGATGATCGAAGCGTTCCTGAAGCACCGGCGCGAAGTGGTCACCCGACGCACTATTTACCTGCTGCGGCGCGCCCGTCAGCGCGGGCATACCCTGGAAGGGCAGGCCATTGCACTTGCCAACATAGATGCCGTCATTGAACTCATCCGGGCATCTGCCGGGGCTACCGAAGCCCGTGCTGGTCTCATGAGTCGCGGTTGGATCGTTGGTGAAGTGCAGCGGTTGCTCGAGCGTGCTGGCAGTGACGCATGCCGGCCGGATGACATCGGCGACGAATTTGGGGTTGTCGATGGCTTGTATTATCTGACCGAAGTACAGGCACAGGCCATTCTGGATCTGCGCCTGCATCGTCTGACTGCCCTCGAGCAGAACAAACTGCTTGAAGACTATCAGGAAGTATTGAACGAAATCGCCGACCTGCAGGACATCCTTTCATCAAGCGAACGCCTGCAGAGCGTTATCCGCGGTGAGCTCGTTGACATACGTGACACCTACGGTGACGAGCGTCGGACTGAAATCGTCGGCTCGCATCTGGACCTGTCGGCAGAAGATCTGATCACCGAAGAAGACCTGGTGGTGACCATCTCCCATCAGGGTTATGGCAAGACACAGCAGCTGGACGTATACCAGGCACAGCGACGGGGTGGTCGGGGCAAAGCGGCAACGTCAGTCAAAGACGAGGACTTCGTTGAAACACTGCTGGTGGCGCACAGTCACGACACATTGCTGTGTTTTTCGAACACCGGCAAAGTCTACTGGCTCAGGGTTTTTCAGATCCCGTTAGGCAGCCGTGGCGCCAAGGGCCGTCCGTTAGTCAACATGTTACCTCTGGCACCAGAAGAACGTATTACAGCGGTGTTGCCGATCGATCAATATGATGAAAACCATTTCGTTTTCATGGCGACCGCAAATGGAACCGTGAAAAAAACCTCGCTTATGCAGTTCTCGCGGCCGCGCACCAGTGGCTTGATTGCATTGGAGCTTGAGCCCGGCAATACGCTGGTTGGTGCGGCTCTAACCGATGGTCACAACGATGTAATGCTCGCGTCCAGCTCCGGCAAGGCAGTTCGGTTTAAAGAAAGCGATGTTCGCACTATGGGCAGAACTGCGCGTGGTGTACGGGGTATTCGGTTAAAGGGCGATCATCAGGTGATATCGCTGATCATTCCCGATGAGAACGGTTACGTTCTGACTGCAAGCGAAAATGGCTATGGCAAACGTACGCCACTTTCAGATTTTCCGGTAAAGGGCCGCGGCGGAATGGGCATCATCGCGATGCAGACAAGTGAGCGCAATGGCGCGATGGTTGGTGCGTCACAGGTGTTTGACGGCGATGAGATCATGCTCATCAGCGACAAAGGCACGCTGGTGCGCACACCCGCAGATCAAATCTCACTGCAAGGGCGCAATACTCAGGGTGTTCGTCTGATCGACGTGCGCGAAGACGAACTGTTGATCGGGGTTGGTCGTGTGGCAGAAACTGAGGCTGAGCCTGAGGCGGGGGCTGAGACCGACGCTCTGACCGAGACCGAAAATAACA